>JAQBOY010000461.1 GCA_028287805.1 Mucilaginibacter sp. | reverse complement strand
CTAAAAGAGAGGTTAAGGAAAAACCGAAACCAAAGGGTAAGAAATAATATTACTTCTCGCTCACTCCCGCTAATAGTTATTTATCTCAAGGATTGTTTTATCTTAGCAACATAAACAAAAAACTAATCACATACAAGACAACGAATTAACACCAGCAACTCCAATTAAGGTTAAGAAACAGTGGGCTAAGCCCGAATTATGGGTACTTGATGCTGTGGAGAGCGGAACCAATCCTCATTATCACGAAGGAAACTTTTATGGACCTAACCATTCCAATCTTCCAACCGCATATGGTATTGCCCATGGCGCTTCTGCTTCTTTTCACAATTATGTATCTTAGATAGCACGGATGCTATATAAAAGTAAGTTGATTGGCTTATTCTGCGTTTATTTGGTCTAACACGTATATAGTCTCCTTTTAACTCAATATCGATACCTTATATTTAAAAGCTTACTTTCTTTTGTCAATTCATTCTTTGAAGTTCACTTTACATTTAGTAATTTGCTTTAAACATAATTAGAACAGGCCCACAACAGACTATTATCATGCCTGCAACCGCAATCCTTAAGCTTTCTGGACTGGCAAGCCAAGTTGAACAGGTTATCAATAAGACATTCAATAATCTCCAGTTTTGGGTAATTGCTGAGGTTACCAATCATTCTCATAAGGTTGCCACTAACTATCATTACATGGAGCTGGTTGAAAAGGCACCAGGTAGTGATAAATAAGATCATTGCGCAGATGGAACAATGACCGACTAACGATTAAGAGAATAGGAAATGTAAAGACGGCTGATAATGATTGTTACTTGATAAATCATACATGTTGTTGTCAGCTATGGAATAAGATAAAAAGTGCGTTTTAGTGCATTGTTCCACAAAGAAAAGAAATAAAAATGGATGTTATTTACAAATAACACCCATTTTTATCATAACTACTTGATAAGTAGTTGGTTACGTGGAGCCGGAGGGATTCGAACCCTCGTCCAAACATGGTATAAGGTAAGCTTTCTACATGCTTATCTGCTGTTTAATTGTAGGGAAGGGGAAGGCCAGCCGCGCGCCTGTACCGTCTTCCTTAGGTGCTTTATCTCGTCTGCTATGCACACCTTAAGCAGACCAGTTTCGTTTTTCGGTGCCCCTGTTGCCGGTCCAACAAAACAGAAAACCGGCGGGACAAAAGCTAGTTAATTCTAAATTAAGCAGCTAAGGCGTAGTTATTTTCGCCATTTGTGATTTTGAGTGTTCTGATTAGAGCGCTAATTCACCCAACGCGCTGCATGCTTACCTACTTATCTCCATCCTGTCAATTCCGGTCGACCCCATTTTATTAGTAATGAGTTCTGAGTCTTGAGTCAGAGAACTATCTACAAATATACAAATTTTGAATGGTGTATGTTTGATCGGTTAGTAAAATTGAAACTAAAGTGACTCAGAACTTACAACTGAAGCCTCATGGCTCCTAATCCTGCCCGGATAAACCTTTAATCCTTCTTCCAAACATACCATCGCTTTTTCAAGGTTGGTATTATTTAAAACATAAGCTATACGTACTTCATTTAAGCCTGCCCCCGGTGTAGTATAAAACCCTGTAGCCGGCGCCATCATTACCGTTTGATTTTGATAACTGAATTTTTCCAACATCCAACGGCAAAATTTATCTGAATCATCAATAGGTAATTGCGCCATTACATAAAAAGCTCCGCCGGGATTAGGGCAATAAACCCCCTCCATTTTATTTAACGCATTTACAATAGTATTGCGGCGATTGCTGTATTCATTGATAACGGTTTTAAAATAGGATGGGGGCGTATCAATGGCGGCCTGTCCTGCCAATTGCTCCACCATGCCTGCGCTTAATCGGGTTTGAGCAAATTTCAATGCGGTTTGCCAAACACTTTTGTTTTTGGTGATGATACACCCCAGGCGGGCGCCGCAAGCGCTGTAACGTTTGCTAACAGTATCTATGATTACTACATTTTCGTTTATGCCATCCAAATGCATCGGCGAAACAAATGTTTGTCCGTCATAGCAAAATTCACGGTAGGCCTCATCGGCAAACAAAAACAGATCATGCTTTAAAACCAGCGCTTTTAAGGCTTCCATCTCCTCTTTTGAATATAAATATCCGGTTGGGTTATTGGGGCTGCAAATAAATATGGCCCTGGTTTTATCGGTGATCACTTTCTCAAAATCACTGATAGGCGGCAAAGCGAACCCGTTTTTTATATATGACATGATAGGCTTTACCACAATATCACTCTGGTTGGCAAAGCCATTGTAATTAGCATAAAAAGGTTCAGGAACTATTACCTCGTCTCCGGCATCCAAACAGGTCATAAAGGTTATCGCGATAGCTTCTGAGCCACCGGTGGTAACAATAATATCCTCGGGGGTAATAGCATATCCTTGTTGGTTATAGTAATCGGTAAGCTTTTTACGATAAGGCAATGTTCCTTCAGAATCGGTATAGGCCCATACTTTAAAATCAATGTTTTTAACAGCATTGAGCATACCTTCGGGCGTTTCAATATCGGGCTGACCTATATTTAAATGATAAACTGTTTTACCTTCAGACTTAGCTTTCTCAGCATAAGGGGTTAGTTTACGGATTGGGGAAGCGGGCATGCGCTGCCCTTTCTTCGATACATTTGGCATGGTTTAAAATTAGTAGTCTTGCATTAGCTATACCATATAAACAACAAACGACCCTATTTTATTAGGGTCGTTTGTTATTAATCCCTAATCTTTTTATAGAGATTAATGGTTAATTATTAATCTCTATTTAGAAGAAGTGGCCGCCGCCTTGGCTATAACTTCACCTACAATAGTTAAATATTTTTGAGGTGTTTTGGCGTTTGAAGTAACAACAATAGTTTTGCTAAACGGTGCTATTACAGCAGCATTATAGGTAATCTTAATAACTCCTTTATCACCTTTTTTTACCGGTGTTTTGGTATAATCAGCAATGGTACAGCCGCAAGTAGGCTTAACTTCGGTTAAAATAAGTGGTTCTTCACCAATATTTGTAAACACAAACTCGGTAGTTACCGGGGTGCCCTGTGATATTTTACCAAAATCGTGTTTTTCTTCGTTAAATTTAAACTCTGCTTTTTGGTTATCTTGTGCAACTGCTGTAAAGGCAAAGCCCAAAATTACAGCACATATTAACATTATTTTTTTCATAGTTATTTTTTGACCAATACAAATATAATAGGTTTAACTCAATTTCAAAACTATTATTAAATAGTAAACGTTATGACTAAGAGAAATGCCAATTACAAATAGAATTTCCTAATTTTACATCGTAATTAACCTAATAAAAAATTGTATATGCCCCAAACCGCAATTCCCGGTACTGGTACACATGCTGTTGCTGAACTCAGTTTTGATGATTTCAAACAGATAGTTATTGATGATTACCGTATAGGCTTTGAAAGCAGGCAGGCCAGCTTGATTGGCCGCCGTGAAGTGCTTACCGGAAAGGCTAAGTTTGGCATATTTGGCGACGGTAAAGAGGTTGCCCAGCTGGCTATGGCTAAAGCTTTTCGTAAGGGCGACTGGCGCGCGGGATATTATCGCGATCAAACTTTTATGTTTGCTACAGGCATGAGCAACCTAAAGGAGTTTTTTGCTCAACTATACGCTCATCCTGATATTGCAAAAGATCCTGCATCCGCAGGGAGGCAAATGAATTGTCATTATGCTACCCGTTACATAAATGCTGATGGAAGCTGGATAAACCAGGCCGAAAGCATGAATTGTTCTGCAGATATTTCTACAACAGGCGGCCATATGCCGCGCTTGCTGGGGCTGGCTTATGCATCAAAATTATACAGGCAAAATAAGGAGCTGAAATATCTTGATAAATTTTCGATAGACGGAAATGAAGTGGCTTTTGGCACCATTGGCAATGGTTCAACATCCGAAGGATTATTTTTTGAAGCCTTTAATGCTGCCGGAGTATTACAGGTACCTATGGCTATTTCTGTATGGGATGATGCTTATGCCATATCTGTACCGGCAAAGTTGCAAACTACAAAAGAAGATATTTCTGAAATATTAAAAGGTTTTCAGCGGGAGAAAGGCAGCAATGGGTATGAGATATTTAAAGTACGCGGCTGGGATTATGTAGCTCTTTGCGAAACTTATGAGCATGCTATAAGAGTTTGTCGTGAAGAACATGTCCCGGTGTTGATACATGTTACAGAGATTACCCAACCACAGGGGCACTCTACTTCGGGCTCTCATGAACGATATAAGTCGAAAGAACGCCTGGTTTGGGAAAATGAGCACGATTGCCTGGTGCAAATGCGTAAATGGATCATTGAATCGGCCATTGCAAATGAAGAAGAATTGGATGAGCTGGAAGCTACTGCTAAAAAGTATGTACGTGAATGCCAGCGGCAGGCCTGGAATGATCTGGGAGCTGAAATAAGAAGCGAATTAGATAAAGCCTTGAATCTGATTATAAAAGTGGCTCATCAATCGGCAATTAAAAACCAGCTATTAGAGGTTGCCGAAGCATTGCGTTCATGCGTTGATCCGGGCCGGAAAGATATTTTTACTGCTGTGCGCAAAACATTGCGTTTAACGGTTAGAGAAAATAACGGCGAAAGGCAGGAATTAACTAACTGGCTGAACGAGGAGGGTGAAAAAAACAATGAACGCTTTAATTCCAAGTTGTTTACTGATACACCATACTCGCCATTAAAAGTAAAAGTAATAGCACCTGAATATAACGCGGATGCCCGTATGTTGGATGGGCGCGAGGTGCTAAATGCCTGCTTTGAAGCTAATTTTGAGCGGGATAAAAGCATAGTGGCTTTTGGTGAAGATGTGGGCGCTATTGGTGATGTTAACCAGGGTTTTGCCGGTTTGCAAAATAAATTTGGCGATTTGCGAATAACCGATACAGGTATACGCGAGGCCACTATTATAGGGCAGGGAATGGGATTGGCTATGCGTGGATTAAAACCTATAGCAGAAATTCAATATCTTGATTACCTGCTATATTCCATCAATGTTTTAAGTGATGATCTGGCCAGCTTAAGCTACCGTACACGCGGCGGGCAAAAAGCGCCGCTTATTGTGCGTACAAGAGGGCATCGTTTAGAGGGTATTTGGCATTCAGGTTCACCGTTGGGAATAATTTTAAACTCAATGCGGGGCCTTCACATCTGCGTTCCCCGCGATATGACACAGGCCGCCGGTATGTATAATACTTTGTTAAGAGGGGATGAGCCTGCCCTGGTGATTGAGTGCCTTAACGGATATCGCTTAAAGGAAAAATTGCCGAATAATATAGGGGAATTTACAGTTCCGTTAGGTAAAGCCGAAATGTTGAAAACCGGCAGCGATATTACCGTTGTATCTTACGGTTCAACGCTGCGTATTGTAATGGAGGCTGCTGATGAACTGGAAAAAATGGGCATCAGCATTGAGGTGATTGACCCGCAAACGCTATATCCTTTTGACACCGATAATATTTGCGGTAGCTCATTAAAAAAAACCAGTAAACTACTGGTAGTTGATGAGGATTTGCCCGGAGCAGCTTCGGCCTATATTTTGCAAAAGATACTGGAAAATCAAAATGGATATTATTCGCTGGATTGTCCGCCAAAAACGCTTTCTGCTAAAGAGCACCGGCCACCTTATGGCTCTGATGGTGATTATTTTAGCAAACCATCAATGGATGATATTATCGAGGCCGCATATCATATAATGAGTGAAAGTAACCCCGCTAAGTTTCCGGCAATTTATTAATATTTGATGAGGCGCTTTTACATCATTTTTTTGGTAAGCCTGCTGCATTTTACAGCCCATGCACAGGATACAGTAAAAAAAGTGGGCGTAGTTAGAAGAAGCACTTTAGATACTAACCGGGTGGTATATGACGAGCAGGGTAACGCCTTAAGATATTATCAATATGTTAAATTAATGAATACAGGTGGATATACGATCAGGACATTGGCGCCACCTGGTTCTGCTGACGCGAAGCTTTATCTGAAAAAAGTAAGTGCACAGGAAAACCTGAAAAGCTATGAATTATTAAAATCTCAATTAGGCATCCAAAGCCCTTTATTACAGGAAGGGAAGAAGCTGGATGTTACACCGTTATTGCGCATTATTAGCCAGGAGGAATTAAATAAAAAAGCTATTGTTTTAATTTTTTGGGCGGTTGATTGTCCGCCTTGTACAGAAAGCTTTGAGGGTTTAAACGATTTTTTCAGAAAAATAGCCAATCCTGAAGATATGATCGTTATTGCTATAACCCGTGATGCTGAATCCATTGCCCAGGCTAAGCTGATTCAAAAGCCTTTGTTACATGCCCGCTTATTAAGTAATGCTGGTTCAGTACTTAATTATTATCAACTAAAAACATACCCGTCATATGTTGTAGCTGATAAAGACCGTGTGATACGTTTCGCTTCCTCCGGCCTTGCAGCTATGACGATGCCTGTATTTAAAAGCACTATCAGTCAGATTTTAATACAATAGTGTATTTATTATGGATAATACTTTCTCCGCTCTTTCCACCATTATTAAAAACCGCCGTACCATCAAACCTTTTATGATGAACGGTAATAAAATACCCGACGAGCAAATTACCGCTTTGCTTGAACTTGCCAACTGGGCACCTACGCACGGGCTTACCGAGCCCTGGCGCTTTGTGGTATATGCCGAACCGGCAACGTTTTGCCTTCAGCATGCCGAAATGTATAAGGCTGATACCGATGCAGAAAGCTTTAATGAGTCTGTTTACAATAATTTGAAACAGCAGGGAGATAAAGCATCTCATGTTATTATTGCTATTATGAAGCGCGGCAACCTGCCTAAGATACCTGTTTTTGAAGAAATGGCAGCAACGGCATGTGCTGTTCAAAACCTGTTGCTGGGCG
Source organism: Mucilaginibacter sp. (assembly GCA_028287805.1). GTDB lineage: Bacteria > Bacteroidota > Bacteroidia > Sphingobacteriales > Sphingobacteriaceae > Mucilaginibacter. The sequence goes on along the minus strand of JAQBOY010000461.1, from coordinate 8,694 downwards.
CTACTGCCTTAAATATGGCTTCTTACTGGGGCACAGGCGGCATGGCGCTTAAACCTGTTATGAAACAATTTTTAGGATTAGACGTAGAAGATCAGGTAATAGGAATTTTGTATTTTGGTTATGCTGCTGAACATCCTGTTGGTAAAAGAATTATTGCGCTAAATGAAAAGGTTAAATGGATCAAATAATTGTCATACGATAATAACTATTTCTAAATAGTTAATTAAATTTCTTTTTAATTTGCATTTTTTGTATCTTTGTGCACTCACAACAAACACGGCTAACTAACCTGATAACCTGTTTCCCTTATTAATTGAATTATTGAATTTAAATTCGAACGAATGATTAGAAAACGTTTTTTGTGGATATTTTGTGTCTTTTTACTATTTTCAGTAACTATTATTAGTTGGAAACCTTCAACCAATACAAACATATCAGCTAATACCAAAATGATTGCTTCGGCGAAAGAGGTGTTTAACCAGTATGTAAATACGATATATCAAACTGCCAAGCTGGAACAGGCTGGTTTAGATATTTCGGTATTTCAAAAAGCCTTTATTGGTTATATCAATTTAAAATTAGATCATAAATTACCTCAAAACAGCTCGGTTATTACAGTTGTGGATTTTAGCAAACCAAGCCGTCAAAAACGGATGTGGATAATTGATGTACTGTCTAAACAGCTTTTATTAAACACATGGGTGGCTCATGGACAGGGCAGTGGTGATGATATAGCTACTCAATTTTCAGATAATAACGACTCTCATCAAAGCAGTTTAGGTTTTTATTTAACTGATGATGTTTATATGGGCAAGCATGGCCGTTCATTAAGATTAGATGGGCTGGATGAAGGTTTTAATGCCAAAGCCCGTGCCCGTGCTATTGTTGTACATGCAGCAGATTATGTTTGTCAAAATTCAATTGATAAACTTGGCCGCCTGGGCCGTAGTTTCGGTTGTCCGGCTGTATCTCCCGAAGTTAGAGATCAGGTAATTGATGACATTAAAGGGAAAACAGTTTTATTTATAAATGGTAATAACAGCAATTATACCTCCAAATACCTGGATGAAAATTCTTTAGAGAATTTTGCTGATACTTCCGCTTATCAAATAGCGGCTACGAGGTAAGATAGGATTGGTTGCAAAACCTCAAATCCTATCTTACCATCTTGATACTAATTACCTGATACTTTATAAAATTATTTTATTTTTTTTCAAAGTAGCATATAACACAACGTCAAGTCCGTAAACATCCTGCCTAACCTGCAGGTTTCCGCTTGCATCAGCCCAGCAGGTTATATAAGTAATATAAACAGGTACTTTATTAGGAAGGTTAATGGTGGTGGGATCAGGGTTATCCGAACTCATATATTCAACTATCTTGTCATATTTGCTGCCCTGGCCAAAAAGCTGAAGTGCAAGTCCCTGCGGATCCCCTAAGCGAACACAACCGTGGCTTATATCGCGTTTAGCTTTTTCGAAGGCAGCTTTTGCAGGTGTATCATGCAGGTATACACTGCTTTTGTTTTTAAACAGAAACTTAATTTTTCCTAAAGCGTTATCTGCTCCCGGCTGTTGTTTAAATTCATACTCTGACCCATCTTTAACAGCATCGGCCCAATCAATACTTTCTATATCTTCAACTTTTACATCGTTTTTATAAACAGCAATGCCTTTGTTAGAAAGATAATATGGATCATCCGCAGCCTCTTTAATAATTTCCTTGGTGGCAATACTTTTCGGAATATTCCATACAGGGTTAACCTGTACACTATGTATCAAACTATTTAACTGCGGCGTTTCCCGAGAAAATGGCCGGTCAATTGTGGCGCTATCCGTGTAGTTTACTAAATTATAAGTATTGTTTTTATTACGTCCCTCACCTACGCAAACTTTCATGTGCAATACCGACTTGCCGCTATCCATTACATTTAGTGTATAATCGGGTATGTTAATAATTACATATTTGTTTTCAGCAGGTTTATTTTTCCATCTTAATCGCTCCAGATTAACTATAATAAGGCGTTGTGTTTCTTCTTTTGATATTCCGGATGCCTGGTAACCACTCATTAAAGCTTTTTGCAAAGCTAAATATTGCGGATCTTTAGGCTGAATGCTATCAAGGTAAGTTTTTAAGTTATTTTCATGAAAAATATGGCTCATTGATGCACTGTCCGGGCGTTTGGTAACAGTATAATACCTTGCATAAATATTCTTCGGATTGATTACACCGTATTGCAATGCATTTGAATAAGTTATTAAAGAGTTTGCAGTAAGCAATTCCAGCTCAGCCATATCATGATAAGCTTCCTCTAATGTTTTAATGCCGTCTTTGTTATAAAATTTATTGATCAGTGTAGTGATCTCATCAGCTTTAAATAGTTTAGGATCCAGGCCATGTTCATTAGATTTTTGATAATAACCGATAGCGCTTTTCAAATCGCCATTAAACAAATGGTCCATTACGAATACCGGGTCATAACCATTTTTCTTATAATAAGTGGTTATAAACTGCGGATTAGCCATTTTTGATTTTTCATTAGTCAGCACTTGTTGAAATACTTCAGCAAAGCCTTCTTGCGTAACATTTTTAAAAACCTTATTTTGAGTTTTCGCATATAAGATTTTACTTATATCCGAGCGATTTTTTTTGCAGCTTTGAAGAGTGAGTGTAATTGCAAAGAATATTAAAAATATAATCGGTAGTATTAATTTTTTTGTATCGGTAATCATTGTTTTAGTTTAGTGCTCGCGCCTATCATAGCAATAGCTATACCATAAAAGTAATAACAAAATAATAAAAATAAAATAAACAGTATATTGTTATAACGGTATATTGTTATAATAATACTATGGCAAAAATAAATAAACCTGAAGTATGGTTAAGAGGTCCGCTTGAAGGCGTTATACCGCTATTGCAACCTGTTGCCCATGCACTTTTACAGGCACGGGAGGAAGTTAATGAATTAATGATTGATTTCCCGGAAATATTATTGTGGGTAAAGCCAGTTGGATTGGCTTCGCCGGCTTTTCATTTACAGCATATTTCAGGTGTGCTTGACCGGCTTTTTACTTATGCCAGGGGCGAAGCGCTTACGCAGCATCAATTAAATAAATTGTCTATAGAAGGGAAAATGCCCGAAATAGGCTACAGTGTTATCAATTTGCTGGAAGTATTTAATCGCCAGGTGGATGACGCTATTAAACAATTAAGCACAACTGATGAATTGATTTTGACTGAAAAGAGGACTGTAGGCCGGGATAAATTACCATCAACTGTAATAGGTTTATATACTCATGCTGCCGAGCATGTAATGCGGCATGTAGGGCAGCTGCTGGTTACTTCAAAAGTATTAAGGGGGCAATAGTAATTTAAGCCGAACGATATTTAACGTTGTATAAAAACATATATCCTATTGCAGTAAGCAGGCTTATAGCGCCTAACAGCCACCATAATAAATAAAACCCCCCGTAAGTAATCAGTTTGCTTCCAAAAAACGGGGCCAAAACCTGCGCTGCCGACCACGACATGGTGTATAAAGCGGCATATTCTCCCCGGTTATAAGGGTTGGTGCGGCTAATCCAAAACGAGTTCATAAATGGCATGCTCAGCATTTCGCCAAGGGTTATCAGTATAACAATAAATATAGCTGCAATTTTGTCATGCGGCAGCAAGTTAAGCAAGGTATAGCCAATGCCAGCCGTTATAACACCCATGCTTATATAGATCAAGCCGTTCCGTTTGCCTTCAAGACTATGTACCAGCACCATCTCTGTAGCCGCTATTAAAACACCGTTTAATGCCATCAGCGAACCGATGAAAAGCTCGGTAAAATGCCATTGAATTTTAAAAAATACCGGCTGCATAATAAAGAACTGGTAAAAACACATACCAAAAAGTGTAGCCAGTAAAATAAACAACAGGTATATTTTGTCTTTATAAGCCGATATTTTCACTACGGATTTATCGTGCTTCTCTATCGTCTTTGCCACTTTTGACCTTGGCATTAGCGTTAACAGCAATACTGCAGCTACTATATTGGTACAGCCATCAACCCAAAACAATAAATGATAATTAATAGATGCTAAAACACCGCCAATTGCGCCGCCTACTCCCCAGCCAAGGTTTACTGCAAGCCGGTTCAATGAGTATGACCGGGTCCTGTTTTCGCCGGTGCTGTAATGCGCGATAGCGGTGGAGTTTGCCGGCCGGAACGATTCATTACAAAAGCTTAAAATAAAGGTACCGATGCTTAAGCCCCAAAAAGTACACTGATAACCTAACAGCAGGAATAACAAACCGCCGATAAGTAAGGCGCCAACCTGAAGATCATAAAATCCGATCCTGTCTGTTAGTTTACCGCCAATAAATGCCCCTGTTATTGACCCAACGCCGAACAAAGCCATAATGGTACCCGCCTGTACAATACTGAAGTGTAATTGCTGGATGCAATAAATGCTCATAAAAGGCACCACCATTGTACCGCTGCGGTTAATCAGCATTACGATGCATAAGTACCAGCTGTTTTTAGAAAGGCCGCTGTAAGCCTGTTTATATAGTTGGATAGTGTAGGCGAGCATTACGCAAATATATTAAAATGAGCTAATGTGTAGATGCAGATGTGAAACTGCAACCGTGCTGATCTACTTATGGGATGCTGAACAAGCGACTGAACTTTGTATACTAAATGCTTTTGTCATTCTTCTCCCCCAAAAGGCAGAGAAGAATCTTCTTCAGGGCAAAAGCAATACTTATAGCGAAGAAGATCCTTTGCTCCGTTCATTATGATAAAAAAATCACACTACCGTCATTCTGAGCGATAGCGAAGGATCTTCTCCGGAGGACAAGCCTCTTAAACCTATCTGGTAAAGAAGAGTCTTCTTCAGGGTAAAAGCATACGTAACACTTATAGCGAAGAAGATCCTTCGCTGTCGCTCAAGGATGACAAAAGCGATCGGGATGACAAAAACAATTACACTGCTTGTCATTCAGTCCACATTAATTGAATTAATTATTTGCTCTGTTTCATGAAAGTTTATGATGCGCTCATCTGCAATTATATCTTCTTTACGCAACAAATTTTTAAGTGTAATGCCATTTAACGTTCTGCAACGGCTTAGGCCGGTATATAATTGTCCGTTAACAAAGGCACCGCTACCCAAATCAAGTATAACTTGATCAAATGTTAATCCCTGGCTTTTATGAATAGTTACAGCCCAGGCTAATTTGATAGGATATTGAGTAAAGGTTCCTTTTAGTTCAGACACGATTTTTCCTTTATGCCTGTCATATTGGTACGCTCTATGTTCCCAGGTTACTTTTTCAATTTTATGAATAGTTTTATCCTGTAACCTTACTTCTATAAAATCATCTGAAATGAAATCAATTTTAGCTATAGTTCCGTTTACCCATCTTTTTGTTAAATCATTCTTTATAAATATCACCTGGGCATGTTTTTTTAGTTCCAGTGTTTTATTTGTTGGATATTTATCTTCCTTAAACTCACCGCTTATATTAGCTTCAAACTTAAATGTAGTATAAGGCAACTCATTAAGCCTTCTGTAATTCTCAGTTTGGGCAATAACATTGTTAGTAGTAAGTGTAATTACAAAATCCTCATTTTTAGGTGTAAATGAAGGCATATACCTGGCATTTAATGTTTCCAGCAGTATTGCATCTGATTGGCAAACCCTTATCTTATCCAGCATTTCAACAAATTTCAGGTCGCTGCCCTGACGGTATGATGTTTTAAATTCAAAATATCCGGGATTCAGATTTTTATAGGCAGGCGAGTCGAAGAAGTATTTGCTTTTGTATATATTATTGAACAGAAAATTATCAATGTCATTATTGGCATTAGTTACAGGCGGTAACTGGAAGATATCGCCAACAAACAGTATTTGTTTTCCGCCAAAAAATTTATCCGGGTCACCACCATTGTTTCTTAACGAAAAATCTATTGCTTCTACAATATCGGCTCTTAGCATAGATATTTCATCAATTACAATGGTATCAATTTCCTGTATCATTTTATACTTCTGAGAATACTTCTCAAAAATTGTAATATCATCATCCTGGGGTAAAAGAGGTTTGGGCGGCAGCCTGAAAAATGAATGTATAGTTTGGCCGCCAACATTAATGGCTGCTATACCCGTAAAGGCACACATTAATATCTTTTTACGGGTTTTATGGGCAAAGTATTGAATAAATGTAGACTTACCGGTTCCGGCTTTGCCGGTTACAAAAAAGCTATCATTGCTGTTTTCAATCTTTTCAAACAGCTTGCTTACTATTATATTACGCTCATAGCCCTTAGGGAAATTAACAAACCTGTTATATAAATCAGGCAAATCCAACGGCTCATCAAAAAGGTTAAGTTGTATTTCATTACCTTCTATCCGTAACAGGTAGGATATATCTTTTGGATTATCCTCATAAGGGTTCGAGAGGTTTAAATTACTGCCATAATGGGCCAGTGTTTTTAATATATAATAGCACTTATCAGCAAATCTTTTATACTCATTCGGGTTTTCTTTTATGAATTTTTCCAGCTTTTTATGTTTTATTTCAATGCCTGTAAAGCCCAGAAACTCAATAAAGACAGTTAAAGCGGAAGCTATATCAATGTTTGTATAATTAAGGTAATGGTCGGAAAAATTATGCGGAAAACTGAGCGGGTAAGCATCATCAGTTTTTCCATATAAAAGCTGATAGGCATACTCGCGTTTAAAAAAACCTGTTGATCTGTCAATCAACGCGGATTTTTTAAAGTTTTCAATCCACTTTTTTTCTATGAGTTTAATATCAGACATTGATGCCCTAAAGATATAAATTATGCTAATATAATTAGTAAAATATTCTTTTAAACAGGACTCAAAAAATTGTTATCACTTTTAACTATTTCTCTTTGGGATTGGGGGCAACTATTGCAAAAGACAATCAATAATGGCCACCAACTTATCAGACCGATAACTAACCTCTTCATTTGGATATTTATTCAGAGGATCAAACAAAAAAGTATCAATGCCTAAAGATTTTGCTGCCTTTATTTCAGATTCCGGATCATCGCCAATAACCAATACTTCATTACGAGAATAATTGTATTTGAGTAGGATATTAGCAAAAATATCTTTTTTAGTAAGAGAAGCAATTTGCGGATCGACGATATGAATTTCTAAAAAATCATTTTCAATGCCCAGCATTTTTACTTTACTGTTTTGCAGGTTGGTAAATCCTGATGTAACCAGGAATTTGACATGTGGTAAGGTTTTTACTTCCTCATAACCTTCGTAGGTTGTTATAGGCTTATTATAAGTGATATTTTGGAGATGGTTTAATCCTTTTTGTTTAAGCGCCTTACTAAAATTATATTTATCTGCCACCTCCTGGTAAGGGCGACGGGTAAATTCTTCTTTAATATTTTGTAATTCGGCATTGCCCAATAAATCCCGGTATTCTTCAACTACACTAAACAAACTTTCAAACAACTCATCCGCAATGGAGCTTACCGGATAAATGGTATTGTCAAGGTCGAATATTAACGCCTTTTTCATTTAGCGATGCTAATTATTCCCCTTCAGGCGGTAGATGATAATATGCTATTCCTGTTCCTCAACCAATGATCAGCCAATACCAACGCTGCCATAGCTTCCACAATAGGCACCGCACGCGGCACAACGCATGGGTCATGGCGGCCTTTACCTGATATTTCGGCCGCATTTCCTTCACTATCAACTGTAGCCTGGTTTCGCATAATGGTGGCTACAGGTTTAAAGGCTACTGTAAATTCAATAGGCATACCATTGCTGATACCTCCCTGTATACCGCCAGAAAAATTGGTGATGGTTTTTATTTGAGACACTCCCTCTCCCGGGGCGAGGTTAACAAAAATATCATTATGTTCAGATCCACGCATTTCGCTGCCTGCGAATCCTGAACCATACTCAAAGCCATGTACAGCGTTAATGCTCAGCATGGCTTTACCTAAATCGGCATGTAATTTATCAAATACCGGATCACCTAAGCCAACAGGGCAATTTTGAATATAGCAGCTTACTTTACCGCCAACAGTATCACCCTGTTTGCGTATGCTGTCAATATATTCAATCATTTCTTCGGCAGTTGCCGGATCGGCACAGCGAACTATGTTCTTTTCGCGATCGTCAATAAATTCCTGGACATTGGTGATCTCAACATTAGGCGCGTTGATCTTACCAACACTACTCACGTGGGCAACTATTTCAATGCCCTGAGTTTTGAGCAGTAATTTGGCTAAAGCGCCTGCAGCAACCCGTGCAGCAGTTTCGCGGGCAGAAGAACGGCCGCCGCCGCGATGATCACGTATGCCATATTTGGTTTGATAAGTAAAATCGGCATGTGAAGGGCGAAATACATCCTGGTTATGGCTGTAATCTTTTGAGCGCTGATCTTCATTAGGTATCAGCATAGCGATAGGTGTTCCGGTAGTTTTACCTTCAAAAACACCGGAAAGAATTTTCACGGTATCACTTTCCTTACGCTGAGTAGTGATCTTTGATTGGCCCGGTTTGCGTTTGTCCAGTTCGGCCTGTATATATTCTAAGTCCACTTCCAGTTGCGCCGGACAGCCGTCAATAATTACACCGATAGCTTCCCCATGCGATTCGCCAAATGTGGTTATCCTGAATAATTGTCCGAATGAATTGCCTGCCATGA
>JAQBOY010000444.1 GCA_028287805.1 Mucilaginibacter sp. | reverse complement strand
TTTTCAGCTTAGGGAAATAAAGAACACCTGTGAGGTTAAACGGATAATCTACATTCAGATGTATCCAAAATAGCGGATCTTCACTAAAAGGATATAATTCTTTATAAAAAGCTAAATAATCTTCATCCTTCAGGTCGGCAGGTGCCTTTGTCCAAATCGGGTTGGTATCATTAATGATATTATCAACCTCAATAGAAATATATTTAGTTTTGCCTTCTTCATCAACGCCATCCTCAGCAGATTCGGTTTTTGTACCAAACTTGATAGGGACAGGTAAAAAGCGGCAGTATTTATCCAGTATTTCCTGCAGGCGGTGCTTGCTTAAAAATTCTTCAGACTCTTTATTGATGTACAGAGTGATTTCTGTTCCCCGTTCTGCCAAACTGCCTTCGTTTATCTCAAACTCTGTACTTCCGTCGCAAACCCAATGTGCAGGTTCAGCGCCTTCCTGGTATGACAATGTTTGGATCTCCACTTTATCAGCCACCATAAATGCAGAATAAAAGCCTAAACCAAAGCGGCCAATAATCTCATTAGCATCTTTAGCTTCCTTAAATTTCTCCATAAACTCGGTAGCACCCGAAAAAGCGATCTGATTAATGTATTTTTTGATCTCCTCGGCGGTCATACCCAAGCCATTATCTGAAATGGTAATGGTTTTTTTCTCCTCGTCGAAAGCAACTTCCACACGCAGATCACCTAAATCGCCATTGTATTGGCCTAACGAAGCCAGGCGTTTGATCTTTTGCGTAGCGTCAATAGCATTGGATACCAGCTCGCGTAAAAATATCTCGGTATCAGAGTAGAGGAATTTCTTAATTATCGGGAAAATGTTTTCGGTGTGGATCGAAATGGTTCCTTTTTCTTGCATAATCTATTTATCTAATTTTTGGATTAATGTTCAGTTATTAACCGCAGTCATCAATGTATGTTCCAAATTGTATTATTTGTCAAATTGTCAGTCAGCAGGCTCACTGATAACTTTTAAAAATGCAGTAAATGCCGCATTTAAACTTTGAGCAGTAACCGCGTCAGTTATGTTTCCCTCCTTATCCATTTTTGCACGTATAAATGGAATTAATAAAGCCGCTTCTTCAATTACATTGGCAGATAAAGCGCCTAAAGTTAACAGGAGAGAAGCATGCGCGTTTTCGCCAACTGATGAGGCAGTGATAAGGCAAACAGGTTTATCTACCAACGAACTGCTTGATACCATCCAGTCCAGCATATTTTTTAGTTGGCCAGGTACACCAAAAGCATATTCAGGCGTACAGATCACAATACCATCCGCATCAGCTAATAACTGGCGTAAGGTTGCAACAGGCAATGGTGGTTCGTCATTATCCAATCCCGGATCAAAGGGTGGTATAGTTACTAATTCATCATAAATACTATATTCAATAGTAGATGGCGCTAATGTACTTAAATAACGTAAAATAGCGTGATTGGACGAGCCGGCACGCAAGCTGCCCGGTATTGCCAATAGGGTAACAGGCTTATTTAAAGGTGTGGTTTTCATTTTAATATGATGCAATGTTAATCTTATAGATTTATTAATAATGCTTGTTAATATATAATTCTCCATGTTCAAACAATCTAATGGCAATATCCTGACCAATGCCTATTGATGTGCAACTTAATAAAACCTATTTTTGCTTTCTATTTTTTTAAACGCTGATGTCTGAAATTACTGAACACGTTAAATGCCTGATTATTGGTTCAGGTCCTGCTGGTTATACGGCTGCTATTTATGCTTCGCGCGCTGATCTGAAACCGGTAATGTATACTGGTATGCTGGCCGGTGGGCAACTTACCCAAACTACTGATGTAGAAAACTTTCCCGGATATCCTCAGGGTATTATGGGGCCTGAAATGATGGAAGATTTTCGTCAGCAGGCTGAGCGCCTGGGAACAGATATTCGCTTTGGTTACGTTAGTTCAGTTGATTTTTCAAGTCTGCCCCATAAAGTGGTAGTTGATGAAAGCAAAACCATATTAGCTGATACGGTTATCATTTCAACAGGTGCATCCGCTAAATGGCTGGGTTTAGATTCTGAACAAAAATATAGTGGATTTGGTGTTTCGGCTTGCGCGGTTTGTGATGGCTTCTTTTTTAAAGGGCAGGATGTAGCGATAGTGGGGGCAGGAGATACCGCGGCTGAAGAAGCTACATACCTTGCTAAATTATGCCGTAAGGTATATATGACTGTTCGACGGGATGAATTCAGGGCATCAAAAGCTATGGTGCACCGGGTATTAAATACCCATAATATTGAAATATTGTACAATACTGAAACCAAAGAAATATTAGGCGACGGACAAAGCGTGACCGGAGTAGCCGTTATTAATAATAAAACTAACGAAGAAAGATTGTTAGATGTTACCGGTTTTTTTGTGGCGATAGGCCATAAACCTAATACAGAAATTTTTAGAGGTTGGATACATATGGATGAAACCGGGTACATTATTACCAGGCCGGGTTCAACCGAAACCAATGTAGAAGGTGTATTTTGCTGTGGTGATGCGCAGGATCATATTTACAGGCAGGCAGTAACCGCGGCCGGTACGGGTTGTATGGCTGCAATAGATGCTGAACGTTACCTGGCAGCAAAGGAACATGTGGTTACAGCGTAATTTTATAGAACGGTTAAAACCTCTACAACATTTGTAACTTATTATAACAAACCATTGTAATCAATTTTTTGAAGTTTTTTGACGATTTATTTTTCAAAATCAGTTAACTTACGGGCTTTAATTTGTTGATTATCTTTTATGGTGTGTAAAAAGGTTTCCTTCCCTCTTTTTTTTATTTTTTTATTTTTTACGATAGTTGTAAATGCTCAGGATACCGACCCTAATTTGGGTATCATTCCAGCTCCGGTTTCTATAAAAAAATCTGCCGGAGAGTTTATTTTGAGCAGGGAAACAGCATTATTAGCTGATACTACATCCAACAAAGCCGTTAGTTTTCTGGCTGATTACCTGGCAAATAAGGCTATGCTTCTTATTAAGCCTGCAACAAATACAGGCCAGAATGTAAATAACAGCTTAATACTTACCTCAAATGGAACTGATGGCTTACCTGACGAAGGATATCGCCTTACCATTACCCCAGAAAATATTACTATTGCCGCTAAAGGTGCGGGGCTTTTTTATGGCATACAAACGCTGATACAATTAATACCATTAGAAAGGTCGGCAATTGTTAAATTACCATGTGTACAGATTGAAGATTATCCGCGCTTTAGCTATCGGGGATCAATGCTTGATGTTTCGCGTCATTTCTTTTCTGTAGAGTTTATAAAAAAATATATCGACCTGATGGCCAAGTATAAACTCAATAATTTTCACTGGCACTTAACGGACGATCAGGGATGGCGTATAGAGATCAAAAAATATCCTAAACTTACTCAAGTTGGCAGTCATCGCCCTGAATCATTAATTGGCGGTTATCATGACCGTACGCCGCAGCAATTTGATAATACGCCATATGATGGTTATTATACTCAGGATCAGATACGCGATGTTGTTAAATACGCTGCTGACAGATTTATTAATATTGTTCCTGAAATAGAGATGCCGGGGCATTCAGATGCGGCCCTTGCTGCATACCCGGAGTTTGGTTGTAACCCGCCGCAGACGTACCATGTGTCAGGTACCTGGAGCGAGCATCATGATGTATATGCTCCTACAGACGCAACCTTTAATTTTATAGACGATGTTTTAACCGAAGTAATGGATTTGTTTCCAAGTAAATATATCCACATAGGTGGTGATGAGGTAGATAAGGATGATTGGCAACGTTCAGCAGTTGCTCAAAAACTGATCAAAAAATTAAAACTAAAGGATGAACATGAATTGCAAAGCTATTTTATTAAACGGGTAGAGCAGTTTGTAAACTCCAAAGGGCGCAGCATTATTGGCTGGGACGAAATATTAGAGGGCGGATTGGCTCCAAATGCTACGATAATGAGCTGGCAGGGAGAGTCGGGCGGGATAGCGGCAGCACGGGAATCACATAATGTGATCATGACGCCAAGCAGCAGCGGGCTTTATTTTGATCATGCACAGGGCGAGCTGGAAAATGAACCATTGAATATCGGGGGCTATTCACCTATGAAACAAGTTTATGCCTATAATCCTACTCCAGCCGTTTTAACACCAGAGCAACAGAAATATATTGTTGGTGTACAGGCTAATTTATGGACAGAATACATCCCAACTGAAAACAAGGTGGAATATATGCTTTTGCCGAGAATGCTGGCCCTGTCAGAAATAGGATGGACCCAATTACAAAATAAAAACTATACTGATTTTAAAGACGTTAGACTGCCGCAGCACCTTGCATGGCTGGATAAAAACAACTTTCACTATAGGGTTCCGCCTGTAATAGGAGTAAAGGATACCATTATATTTGGAACACAACTAAAGGTTAACCTAAAATCATCTGTTAAAGACGCTAAAGTTTATTATACTATTGATGGTTATGCTCCACGCGAAACCGATATAGAATATACCAATCCTGTAACCTACAATGTACCCCCGGATCAATACCGCGAATTGCAGACTATCGTTATAACTCCAACCGGCAAAAGGAGCGATATAACACGTATGACGGTTTATAATAAAGCTCCCCTGCCTCCGGTAAGCTATCAGGGTACCGCTACGGGGTTAAAATACCAGTTTTTTACGGGACTGTTTAATAATACCAGTCAATTAAATACGGCCTCAGCACTTGACTCAACAGCTATGGCTAAAAGCTTTAATGTGGCTTCTTTCCGCAGAAATGCGCCGGCATTTGGCGTAATATATAACGGGTATATACGTATTGATGTTGATGGTGTTTATGGCTTCTCAACTCAGTCAGACGATGGTTCTGTATTATTGATTGATGACCAGCCGGTAGTTAATAATGATGGCAAACATGCATTGTTTGATAAAGGCGGTTCAGTACCTTTACAAAAAGGATTTCATCGTTTTACCTTAAAATATTTTAATGTGGGCAGTTCAGGAACGCTACGGGTATTTATGACCATACCGGGTAAACCAAAAGGTGAGCTATCCCCGGATACTTTATATAATTAAACTAATTAAATAATGGTACACAGGTTCTGTTTTTTTATGTTGATAAGCTGCATACTAATGGCCGGGTGCAGTCATGAAAAAAAAACGCCTGTAAGCCAGGCTGACGTTAAAAAGCCGGCTTTGATGAATCCTTTTAAATTTCATAAACTAATAGAAGTTTCGCCGGGGCAATATTATGATATATTAAGCTGGGGAAGAGGATCGGTGGATACAGGCGCATTTCTTATACTGCACTCTGATTCATCCGGTAAAAAATATAATACGACTACCGGTGATCTGTATGGGACAATAACAGACGTTTATAATACAGACATGGATGTGGATGGTAATCCTGAAATATTGGTACAGGCCAAGAAAAAAGATACTGTAAATTATACCACTATCTATGCTTTTGAGTTCAAAGATAACAAAGCACAAAAATTAGATTTTCCCAAATTAACCGGTTCCCAGAAAAAAGGATACCGGGGTAACGATAATTTTTATATTGAGGAAGGAAAGCTTATACGTGAGTTTCCGGTATATGATGGTAATGGCAAAGAAGCAAAGCAAACCACTCAAAAAAGAAAACTGGAGTATGGTTTAAGGAATAATAATTTTACGGTAAAACAACTCAGTAAAGATTCTACCAATAAAGCTGCTGTAAAACCCGTTGCACAGGAAACCGTAAAAAAGGCTGAACCGGATAAAAAACAATCCGAATCAAAAAAACAGCATAAGAAAACCCATCATAGAAAGCATCGTCATAGCGATTAATAATTTTCTCTATTCGCCACTTACCATCCCGATCATTTCTTTTGCATTGGCAATAGCTGTTGCCTCAATATCATTGTTAAAGTAGAACCATCCTTGTTTTACATTTTTGTTGTTTGTTAAAGTATTAACAACAGTTTGTAAGAATTCAGTTGAATAGGGAGACCGGTACAAATCAGGTACACCATGAAAACGGTAATAAATAACCGGTGTATTTTGAATAATATCATCAGGCAGGGTGGGGTGGCTCATTCCGCAAAAGGTAATATGATGATCAGCCAGTATTTTATATACATCCTCGCGCCACCAGCTTACATGCCTAAATTCTAAAACATTATTAAACGAAGTATCCAGGCTGTTAATCATACGCTCCAGTCGTTGTTCGTCATACCTAAAGCTTGGCGGCATCTGAAACAATACCGGACCTAATTTCTGCTGCAATCCTTCATTTATCGTTTCATAAAAACTCGAAATCAGATCAGTTACGTCATTGAATTTTTTATAATGAGTAATTGCACGTGGCGCCTTTACGGAAAAGCGAAAGCTTTCCGGACTTTTTTGATACCAGGTTTGCAAAAATGATAATTGAGGAAAACGGTAAAATGTAACGTTTAATTCAAGCGTGTTAAAATGCTGGCAGTAAAACTCGAACCATTTTTTTTGTGGCAGCCCCTCCGGGTAAAAAACGCTTTTCCAATGCTTATAATGAAATCCTGAACAGCCTATAAACCACTCCATTTGTTGTTTTTAGAATTACAACCCTATCCTAATGTTTTTTGTTTTACAGGGATCTTATTCCAGAGTGCTCGAACCGGTGCAAAAAATATGTTCGTTACAGAGCAAAGTATTGCGTTTGTACGTTATCCCTTTACATTAAAATTTGCACATTTGTATAATTGCATATTTGCACTTAAAAAACAATGCATTTTTTATATCCCGCTTTTTTATTTGCATTAATATCATTGGTTATACCTGTGCTGATACACCTGTTTAATTTCCGCAGGTATCAAAAGGTGTATTTTAGTAATGTCCAATTTTTGAAAGAAATTCGTGAACAGCAATCATCCCGCCGAAATTTAAAAGAACGTTTAATATTGGCCGCGCGCTTACTGGCGCTTGCATTTTTAATACTGGCATTTGCAAGGCCCTATATACCGGGCCCTCATGCTGCAAATGCAGGTATACAACAAGCCATAAGTGTTTTTGTAGATAATTCTTATTCTATGCAAACCCTTAACCGTGAAGGTTCCTTACTGGATGAGGCTAAACGGCGGGCAAAAGAAATAGCCTCTGCCTACAATATAAATGACCACTTTCAACTACTAACCCAGGACTTTGAAGGTAAGCAACAGCGTTTATTGAGCCGGGATGAGTTTAATGATGCTGTTGATGCAGTGAAGATCAGTCCGCAAAGCAGGAGCTTACAACAGATCATTACCCGGCAGCAAAATTTATTAAATATGCAACCGGGTACCAATAAGTCTATCTATGTGATATCTGATTTTCAGAAAAACTTAACAGCTCATCAACCCGTTAAAACTGATTCGGCCATGCATATCAATTTAGTGCAGCTTAAAGCAAGTGTCCTTGCAAATGTGGCCGTTGATTCTGTTTGGTTATTAAATGCCATACACCGCCCGGGCGAAAGTGAACAGATGGTGGTACGGCTGCAAAATTACGCGGGAGAGAAGTCGACTAAAATTCCGCTTAAGCTGCTGATAAACGGTTCGCAAAAAGCGTTAGGCGGATTTACGGTGAATGCACGGTCTTCACAAAATGATACCCTCACATTTTCGGGATTACAAGCCGGATGGCAGCGTGGCGAAATAACTTTACAGGATAACCCGGTAATATTTGACAATCAGTTTTACTTTACATTTAATGTAAAACAGCAAATGCTGGTTTTGCTAATTGATGGTGGTACACCCAATTTGTTTTTAAAATCGCTTTTTGGTGCTGATCCATTTTTTGATGTTAAACATGCCCCTGATGGAAATATTGATTATACATCCTTAAACAACTATCCTTTAATAGTAATTAGTGATGTAAAAAGTATAACTACGGGCCTGGCACAACAACTAAAAAATTATGTAGACAAGGGCGGCACATTAAGTGTTTTTCCGCCGGTTGATGCAGATTTGGCCAGTTACCAATCTTTTTTATCAGCAATAAACGCTGCTTACCCGGTAAAATTAATTACAGGCGATACTAAAGTATCCTCTCTTAACCTTCAAAACCCGGTATTCAAAAATATATTTGAGGGATTCCCACAGCATCCTGATTTGCCCGTGGTGAAAAAATATTACCAGTTAAGTACAACAGGCACCCGTAGCGAAAACCTGATGCAACTAACAGGCGGCGAAAATTTTTGGGCCAGCTATAAAAGCGGTAAGGGAAAAGTATATATATCGGCAGTTCCGCTGAATGATGATTTTAGCAATTTACCGCGACATGCGCTGTTTGTACCTGCAATGTTCAGGATAGCATTGTTAAGCGGACATGATCAGCCTTTATTTTATACATTGGGATGTGATGAAACCATGGAAATTCCAGCTGTGCAAACCTCAGACAAACAATTGTTAAAACTGGTTAAAGGCAGCCAAAGCATTATCCCTGATGTAAAACAGCAGGAGGGAAGTACGTTACTATATGTTTCAGACCAACTGCATGAAACCGGTATTTATAACCTTAAAAAACAGGATAGTACCGTGGCCGTTATGGCATTTAATGATAACAGGAGCGAATCTGACCTAAGCTACTTTACTGCTGCCGAGTTAGCTAAAATTGTTCCGAAGGCAGGAAATATATTAGAGGGTGGTAAGGGATCATTAAAAGACGCGGTAAGTGATACAAATTTCGGTATGCAATTATGGAAACTTTGTATAATTTTGGCATTGATCTTCCTGGCTGCAGAAATATTGCTGATCAAATATTTAAAACTTGATCAGTCAACTGTCTTACAGTCGGTTTAATACTATCTCACATATATTTATAAAGCAGCGCTAAATGAATTTGCTTATCAAATCCGCTACAATTGTTGACCCCAATTCACCTTTTCATCAACAAGTTGCTGATCTATTTATACAAGACGGAATAATTACACAGATCGCACCGGCAATTACGGCTGACGCCGAAATTTTTGATGCCAAAGGGAAACAGCTTTCACCCGGTTTTTTTGATCTGAATTGCAATATTGGCGAACTGGGTTTTGAAACTAAGGAAACCCTGGATACCGGAACCCGTGCCGCTGCTGCCGGAGGTTTTACAGGCATTGCTTTAATGCCCAATACGCAGCCGCCTGTACACTCAAAAGCCGAAGTGGAATACCTGTTTAACCGGGCCAAAAACAACCTGGTAGATGTATTTCCTTTAGGCACTATATCCCATAAGCGCGAGGGCAAGGATATGGCCGAAATGTATGATATGTACCTGAGCGGTGCCAAAGCATTTACAGACGGTAACCGCCCTGTGCAGGATGCCGGGTTAATGGAACGGGCATTGCTGTATACACAAAGCTTTAAAGCGCTGGTATTCTCCTATCCCGAAGACACCGCTATTGCCGGTAAAGCAAAAGTGAATGAAGGTGAAGTAAGTACTTTACTGGGGATGAAAGGCATACCATCATTAGCGGAAGAGCTGATGATTGCCAGGGATTTGTACCTGGCGGAATATACAGGGTCAAAAATTCACTTCAGTACGATATCAACAGCCCGGTCGGTGGAACTGATAAGGGATGCTAAACAAAAGGGTTTACCGGTAACCTGCGATGTGGCTGCCTATCATTTGGTGCTTACAGATGAGGAATTAAAGGGCTTTGACAGCAATTATAAAGTAAAGCCACCACTAAGAACAAGTAAGGATGTAGATGCCTTAATTGCCGGATTAAAAGATAATACCATTGATGCTATCGTATCACAGCATACCCCACATGAGATAGAGTTTAAGGATGTAGAATTTGAAGTAGCTGAATATGGCAATATAGGCTTGCAAACTACCTTATCATTAGCATTAAAAGCGGGGCTGGCTATTGATTTAATTGTACAGAAATTAGCTATTAATCCGCGAAAAATATTGGATATAGTCATACCGAGTATAGCAGAAGGGCAAAAAGCCAATTTTGTGGTTTTTGATAAGGATGCAGCATGGGAGTATACAAAGGTTAATAATCAATCAAAATCATCCAATTCTCCCTTTATCGGGCATAACTTAAAGGGACAAGTATTGTTAACCTTTAACAATAATCAACAATTTAAATTAAAAGTGTCATGATTGATCCAAAAATATCAACTGCAATTAAAGCTGCCTTACAGGCTTTCTCAACATATAGCAGCTTCGATGCTATACAGTTAAACTCAACATTTAATGATGTATTTGCATCAGATGAAGATTTTATGAGCAAGGTTGATTTACTGGACGAGGTTTTTGATGATAACCCGGAGTTGGAGGAGTTACGCGAAGTATTCTTTGATTTGCTAATGATTAACTTTTTTAGCGCGGATGTAAAAAAATTAGAAGACGATTACCTGGAAACGCCTGAATGGGAGGATATTGAAGAGCAAACATTAGACAGAGGAACAGAATTATTAAATCTGCTGCTTTATTTGAACGAATGTGAAGATGAAGATATAGAACCGGAACTGGAAGATTATTTAAAGGAATTTTTATTGGTTGATGAGGATGAGTTTCAGGATGAATACCGCATTTATGAGCCTGTAATAGCCCATCAGGTATTGATGGAAAGCCCAGTTGAAGAGATTAGTAAAGTAGCTGCCAAATTACCTGAAGACTCTGAACTTAAGGAGATTTTTTACCCAATGATGTGCTTTTTCCAAAACTCTAATACTAACGAAGCAACCAAGAAAAACATAGCAGAAAATGCTGTAAATAAGCAGTTTGATATGGCTGTATTTAGTATATTAGAATCATTTAATTAAACCTTATATAAATTAGTAATGGAAAAAATTGTACAAAATCCCACAAAAGTAGCTACCAAGTGGGCCTTGTTATTCGCCTTAACGGCTATAGTAATTACCTATGCTTTTCAATTTTTAAACATTGATCCAAACTCTCCATGGAAATATATATCATATATTCCATTTATAGGGTTTTTGTTCTTAGCTCAGATTGAATACAAAAATCAGCTGGGTGGGTACCTTTCTTTTGGCAATGCATTTTCTACAGGCTTCAGATATGCTGTATTTACTGGTTTATTGATGGCTGTTTTTACCTTTTTATATTTAAAAGTATTAAGTCCGGAAATGTGGGATAAGGTATTAGAAACTACCAGGACAACCTTAGAGGATAAAAATACGCCCGATACCCAGATTAGTAAGACAATGGATATTATGAAAAAATGGGGCCCGGCATTTGGCGCATTTGGCGCGGCTATAGCCTATACTATTTTTGGGGCGATAATTAGTGTTATTGGCGCTGCCTTATTTAAAAAGGAACGCTCGCCGTATGATATTGCACAGGATGCTAGTGATCCTACGGAAACTGAAGTTTAATATCCTTTTACTGATCCGCCTTTTGGCGGATCAGAATCTTCTTTAAACGAAAGGTCAACGCCATAAATGTCAGTTGCAGAAGATCCTTCGCTGTCGCTCAAGGATGACAGGAAATGAGGATAATCAACAACAAGCTGTCATTCTGATCCGCATTTTAGCGGAGAAGAATCTTCTTTAAACGAAAGGTCAACGCCATAAATGTCAGCTGCAGAAGATCCTTCGCTGTCGCTCAAGGATGACAAGAAATGAGGATAATCAACAACAAGCTGTCATTCTGATCCGCCTTTTGGCGGGGAAGAATCCTCTTCAAATGAAAGGTAAACAGCATGTATGTCAAACGCAGAAAATCCTTCGCTGTCGCTCAAGGATGACAAGGAAAGAGGGTAATTAACAACAAGCTGTCATTCTGATCCGCCTTTTAGTGGAGAAGAATCTTCTACAGGAGAAAAGCATGCGTTAGTATTATGACGAAGAAGACCCTTCTCCGCCCTTTGGCGGATCAGGGTGACAAAGGAGATTAAAACCGATTATAAATAGAAGAGGCCGTTTCAGTTGAAACGGCCTCTTCTATTTAATGAAAAATTTGCTGTCAAGTGCTTTTATTTCTTCAGTACCTGCTTTACAATATCATTGCCAAATACAAATACCATTAATGATATCAATAGTACAAAACCTACTATTTGAGCACGCTCTAAAAATTTATCACTTAATGGCTTGCCTTTTATCATTTCTATTAGTAAAAATATAGCATGGCCGCCATCTAACGCCGGAATAGGCAATAAGTTAGTAAAGGCTAATACCATAGACAAAAAGCCAACCAGGCTCCAAAAATGTACCCAGTCTACACGTGAGCCAAACATGGTTGCTATGGCTACCGGTCCGCCTACTACTTTATTAAATTTAGCTTCGCCCTTAAACACTTTGCCAATACCTTTGGCGTTATCTGCAAAGGTGCCCCATGCTTTTGAAGCCCCCCTTGGCAGAGAGCCAAATAGCCCGTAGTTGATGGTTTTTTCCATCGGCTCTTTAAACTTAGCCGATATACCAAATCCGCCATCCTTAAATCCCAATGTACCATCTTTATTTACCGAGGCTTTTACCTCCTTAATGTCGTTATTGCGTTTTATTTCAAGCGTTACTTCTTTATTAGCATCCTTTTTTAATGCAGTTTGCAGCTCATCATAAAACTGGATCTTTGCCCCGTTTACGGCAGTAATACTGTCACCTTTGGTTAAGCCCGCTAAGTTTGCATAACTACCCTTCACAACCGAATCAACCGAAAACTTAGTACGAGGAATTCTGCTTATAAATTGCTCTATACCATAATCAGAAAGGTCATTAATGATATTAGCCGGTACCGTTATATTAAGAGCCTGACCGCTCCTGTCTACACTTAAAACCGTATGATCCAATAATACTTTTGAACTCATTAAATCTTCAAAGCGTTCAACGGGTTTGCCATTTACGGCAACAATTTTGTCGCCGGCCTTTAAACCCATCTTTTGGCCAATAATACCCGGTACAATACCGTATTTTACACTGCTGTTAGGTATATAAGTTTCTCCATATTTTACAGTAAGCACCCAGAAAATAAGAATTCCTAAAATAACATTTACTATAATACCACCCAGCATTACAATTAAACGCTGCCAGGCCGGTTTTGAGCGAAACTCCCATGGTTGCGGAGGACCTGCTAATTGTTCGGTATCCATTGATTCATCAATCATACCGGCAATTTTAACATAACCACCCAGGGGTAACCAGCCAATGCCGTATTCAACACCTTTATAATTGAATTTAAACAAGCTGAAATTCCAGGCATCAAAAAACAAGTAAAATTTTTCTACTTTAATACCAAAAGCCCTTGCGGCTATAAAGTGGCCAAATTCATGCAAGATCACTAAAATCGAAAGTCCCAGTATTAACTGGCCAACCATAATTACTATATTCATTCTTTATTTTATATCAAATTGTAGCGCCTTTTAGGGCATTTGTTTTTATTAAATTTTGCGCAAAGATGCGTGTTTCTTTGTCAGTATTCAAATAATCATCCTGGGTTGCCTGTGCGATGTAGGTAATTTTTTGCATACAGGTTTCCACAACGTCACTCATAGCTAAAAAGCTTACCGTATTATTTAAAAAACCGGCTACGGCAATTTCATTAGCCGCGTTTATAATACAAGGCATATTTCCTCCCCGGTTTAATGCCTCATAGGCTAAAGCAAGATTACGGAAAGTATTCAGATCAGGTTTTTCAAATGTAAGATTAGGGTAACCGGCAAAATCAAATCTTTTAAAATTATTTTTTAGCCGTTCGGGATAAGCCAATGCGTATTGTATAGGTAATTTCATATCAGGCAAACCCATTTGAGCCTTTATTGAGCCATCTGCGAATTGCACCATTGAATGAATAATAGACTGCGGGTGTACAATTACATCAATTTGCTCAACATTTAAATCAAACAGCCATTTAGCCTCTATTACTTCTAACCCTTTATTCATTAACGTAGCAGAGTCGATAGTTATTTTAGCACCCATAACCCAATTAGGATGTTTAAGCGCATTCTCCTTGGTAACCCCTGCTAAAAAATCTATTGTCTTTCCTCTAAAAGGCCCTCCTGATGCAGTTAATATAATTTTTTCAATCGTATTAGACTCTTCACCGGCCAGGCATTGAAAAATAGCTGAATGTTCTGAATCTACAGGTAAAATTTTAACGTTATGCTGTTTGGCCAGATCGGTGATCAGTTCACCGGCAACAACCAGGGTTTCCTTATTTGCTAACGCGATGTCTTTACCTGATTTGATGGCGGCAATGGTTGGCTCTAATCCGGCAAAGCCCACCATAGCGGTAAGCACAATATCAATATCAGGATGCGTTACCGTTTCTTTTATAGCATTAATTCCGGATAATACTTTTACATCAGTAGCAGACAAGGCATCCTTAACCTGCAAATATTTGTTTTCATTACAAATAATAGCATAGGCAGGATTAAATTTTAACGCCTGGCGTATAAGCAGGTCAGCATTATTTTGGGCAGTTATAACATAAGCCTTAAATAATGCTGAATTTTCACCAATTACTTCAAGCGCTTGCGTACCTATGCTGCCGGTAGAACCAAGAATTGCAATATTTTTAATTTTGTTATTCAATTATATTATAGGTTACTTATCATGCTGAGCGCAGCATTTATATCAGCATGACAACTTTTATTTAAATTATATATTTCTTCAACTCCTCTGCAATCTTTCTGTCATTAGCCAAACGCGGTACTTTATTTTGCCCGCCCAATTTACCTTGCGAACGCATATAATTAATAAATGTATCTTTTTTCAGGCTTTGGATAAGCAAAGGTTGTAAAATGTTACCGGCAATAAGGTCAAAATAGTAAATATTTTTTTGTTGAAGCGCTTTATCAATCTTTAAACTAAAAGCCTTCAGATCATTTGGTTCATTACCAAACTCAATGAACCATTCATGATAAGGCAATTCACCTTTTAGAGGGTTTACCTGCGGGGCAACTGTAAACTCCACAATATCAATTCCTTCTTCATTAGCTACGCTCAGTAAAGCCTGTTCAACTTCTTCGCCTATTACATGTTCGCCAAAGGCTGATATATAATGCTTAATGCGCCCGGTTACTACAATTTTATAGGGACTGCGGGATACAAACTTTACAGTGTCGCCAATACTGTAACCCCATAAACCTGCATTGGTATTGAGTATTAAAGCATAGTTTTTATTCAGCTCCACCTGTTGTAAACTAATGCGGGTTGGGTTTTCATTAAAATATTCATCAGCAGGAATAAACTCATAAAATATACCTGAATCAACCAATAATAATAACCCTTTATCTTTTTGTGAATCCTGAAAAGCAATAAACCCTTCAGATGCCGGATAAGTTTCTATAGAATCAATAGCAAAGCCAATGCTTTCCTCCATACGTGCACGATATGGCTCATAGTTTACGCCACCATAAACAAACAGCTTAAAATTAGGGAAGATGTCTTTTATTTTTTTGCCGCCTGTAACGGTTGACAGCCTGTCAAAATACATCTGGCACCAAGGGGGGATTCCAGATATTAAACGCATATCCTCGTTTATTGTTTCTTTTACTATAGCGTCAACTTTTTGTTCCCAATCTTCAATGCAGTTAGTTTCAAAACCGGGCAAGCGGTTTTTTTGTAAATAAGCCGGAACATGATGCGCAACAATGCCCGAAAGCCTGCCGGTTGGTATACCTGCTTTATCAGCCAATACAGGGCTGCCCTGCAGGAAGATCATTTTCCCGTCTAAAAAATCAGCCTTACCGGTTTCATGAATATAACTAAGCAGCGCGTTGCGTGCGGCTTTAATATGCGTGGGCATACTTTCTTTGGAAATAGGAATATACTTTACACCAGAAGTTGTGCCGGATGTTTTAGTGAGATAGGCTGGCTTGCCTGGCCAAAGTACATTTTCTTCACCGTGGGATACACGGTCAATATATGGCCGTAGTTCTTCATAATCACGAACAGGAACATTTTTTTTGAAGTCCTCATAATTATGAATGCTTTCAAATTGATGGGCCGTTCCAAATGCTGTTTGCTTAGCCTGAGCAATTAATTGGTGAAATGTTTTTTGCTGCAAAGACAATGCATTTCTGCGGATATTGTTCAAATCCCTGTTGACCCATGCGGCAAATAACTTGCTTAATGTGGCTTTTAAACCCATAGTTTAGTTAGTTTCGGCAATATCGTCATCTATATCCTGGTGACTGTAGATTAGCTTACGATAGGTAACTGCCAATATAATATTAACAAAGGGATAAGTAAATACGATAGCTATAGAAACTATAGGATAATATTGAGCAAGTTTGGCTGGTAAAGCTATCAGCAATAAAATAATTCCTAACATGGTGACTACCTTAAGGAAGTATCCTTTAGTTAACTGGAAGCTTTGACGCAGTGATTCAAACGCCCCTGAATGATCATCAACAATAAAGGTGATAAAAAACATAATCCTCAATGCCAGATAGAGGCCGATAAACGCGCTTATATCCTGAACGATCTCTTGAATATTACTGTAATTATCCAATCGAACCATCAAAAAATGCAGATTGGTAATAATAAATGCAATCAGGAAAATAACCGTAAGGTAACTGATGATCATCTTTATAGCCGGCAGCACCTGGCGAAACTCAAATTCATAATATTCTCTGTCAATTACGGTAAATATTAATTTGTAAAGACCTAAAGTTGTATAGGCCTGTACAAAAATTAGTATAAAGGAAGATATCATTTTTTCGGTGAAATCTTCCGAAGAGAATAGAAAACCGGTTATAATTACTAAAACAGATAACAACAGAAACGATATGGTTGAATAAACCATAATAGTTACAAAGTTTTTCTTAAAAATATCCCATGCAGTTTTTGTAGTTTCTGCAATAGAAAAGGGGTGGTACATATATTATGATCTGTTTAATATTACACGCTTCCAAAAATCCTGCATAAAACCAAGCCCATAAGCGGTTAATTGTATGAAAGAAGCAATTATGCTCAAAAATGCGATTTTTACTGATTTATTTTTCCACCAAGCATGAAAAAATATTAACAAAATGAAAATAGCCAATATAAAATTGCATAATCCGGCTATTGGCCAGTTTAAAATATTGCTTACAGCTGTAAATATAAGCCCCAATGTAAAAACAGCTGGAAAAAAATGAACCGGTTTTAATCCTTTCGGGAAAAATTTATAAACGTTAATACGTGCGCGGCCAAAAAAATGAAGCTGTTTATAGAACTGTAAAAAGTTAGTGCGTCGTTTATGATATACTTTAGCCGCCGGGATAAGCCCGATTTTAAACCCCATGGAATGTATGCGGATACTGTATTCAATATCTTCGCCTAAACGGGTGATAATAAAACCGCCTGCTTTTTCCCATACCTTTCGGGATATGCCCATGTTAAAGCTGCGCGGATGAAATTGACCGATGCCTTTTTTGTTTCCCCGAATTCCGCCGGTTGTAAAAGGGGAGGTCATGGAGTAGCTGATGGCCTTTTGGATAGGTGTAAATGACGAATGCGCATCATCCGGGCCACCATAAGCGTCCAGATAGTTTTCGGTTAAAGCATCATTAACCACCTGCAAATAATTTTCCGGTATAAGGCAATCTGAATCAAAAATGATAAAATAATCACCTTTGGCCCGTTCAAAAGCGAAATTTCGGGCAAAGCCTTGTCCGGCATTTTCCTTTACAAAATATTTAACATCCAGTTTGCCGGCAAAGCTTTTTACAATTTCCGCTGCATCATTTACCGAACCATCTTCAATAACCAACACTTCAAACTGTTTATAAGTTTGTTGGGTGAGTGTTTCCAGCAGTTCTTTGATCTCCTGCGGACGGTTGTATAAAGGGACTATTATGGAGAAAAACATGTATTGTTAGCTGTGCAGATTATTTATGTGCAGCAAATGTGCGGATATTGATGTAAATATCATTCGCATATCTGCACATTTTCGCATCTGCATATTAAATCGTTTCTTCTATCTGGTAGTGGTTACGCTCAGATGAGCTTCTGGCAACTAACTCCGCAACAAACCCGGTTAAGAATAGTTGGGAGCCTAATATAATAGCAACCAATGCGAAATAAAATAAGGGGTTAGCTGTTACATCGCGATATGGCTGGTTGTGGGCTATAGAATATAGTTTTTCACTTATCAACCAAATAGCAATAACTATCCCTGCAAAAAAGCTTAATACCCCCATAGTGCCAAAAAAGTGCATGGGGCGTTTACCAAACTTCCCAACAAAAAATATAGATAGCAGATCTAAAAAGCCGTTTACAAAGCGGCTCATGCCGAATTTGGTTTTGCCGTATTTGCGTGGGCGGTGCTCCACTACCTGTTCGCCTATTTTGGTAAAGCCTGCCCATTTTGCCAGTACAGGAATATAGCGATGCATTTCCCCATATACCTCAATGTTTTTTACAACGGCTTTACGGTAGGCTTTTAAACCACAATTAAAATCATGCAGGTTATGTATGCCCGACATGCTCCGGGTGGCGGAATTAAACAATTTTGTAGGAATGGTTTTGCTTAGCGGATCATAACGTTTGGCTTTCCAACCGGATACCAGATCATACTTCTCTTCGGTAATACGACGGTAAAGTTCGGGTATCTCATCGGGACTATCCTGCAGGTCAGCATCCATGGTAATTACCACATCGCCCTGGGTGGCGGCAAAACCTGTATTTAATGCTGCTGATTTACCATAATTACGCCGGAATTTTACACCCCTGATAAACGGATTGTTTTTGTTAAGCTTACAGATCATTTCCCACGAGCCATCCTTGCTGCCGTCATCAACCAATATGATCTCATACGTAAACCGGTTTTCATCCATTACACGGCTTATCCAGGAGGTTAGCTCGGGTAATGATTCTACCTCATCATAAACAGGTACTACTACTGATATATTCATCGGCTAAGGCAGGACGGGAGATGTTGTTATTTGATTTTCCAATCCACCGCAAAAATATAAAAAAATGGATAAGGATTTCAGCGTGATTTTTAGCTTGAGTATTATTGTTTTATTATCTTGTCATCCTAATGTTTGTGAAGGATTGTGCGTAAAGGCCATTGCCCCTTATGGTTCGACGGGCTCACCATGACAACGCTCGGAGGATTCGTTGAATGGGATGTCATCCTGATTGTTGAAGGATTGTGCGCAAGGCCATTGCCCTTATGGTTCGACGGGGCTCACCATGACAACGCTCGGAGGATTTAATACCTGCTCATCATGACAGGGCTCGAAGGATAACAGCTTACAAAAACTTAATAAAACGACAATTACAATGAGCCGGAGAGTTCTCAAAATAACTTACCGTGGTTTTTGATTATCCTAAGTAGAGATTGCTTCGTTCCTCGCAATGACGTGATGGTTTTATAGCATGGGTAGGGATTGCTTCGTTCCTCGCAATGACGTGATGGTTATAGCATGGGTAGGGATTGCTTCGTTCCAATGACGTGATGGTTATAGCATGGGTAGGGATTGCTTCGTTCCAATGACGTGATGGTTATAGCATGTAGGGATTGCTTCGTTCCAATGACGTTTTTTTTTGTTTTGATAAGCCTAATCAAACTGATTTTGTATCCAGATTAACCTGACTATCATCTGTTTTAACTTTTCCTGTTCGTTACTAACAAAACGCTTTCTTAAATATTTGTTTCAAAATAACAACCAGATACCTATAATACTATAAGCTGTTATTTTAAAAGCATTGGAAGCATTCTCAAATACTTCAGA
>JAQBOY010000442.1 GCA_028287805.1 Mucilaginibacter sp. | reverse complement strand
CGCGGCTCCTACTTTTTACTTCATCGATCAAGAAGGAAAGATAGCAAGTGTTGTGGATGGATATTCTGATGATTTTGAAAAGAAGATGTCTGCCATAATCGACAATTTATTAAAAAAATCATAACCTGATCCTCGTTGTTCTCTCAGAACTCCAAAGATACCCTTTCTATCCTATCAGGATTTCCGAAGGGACCTGTGGTTGAGTGGTAAATACAATACGCAGGGCCCCCCTTCAGATATCTGCTAAGACGAAAATGATTATATCACTAACTCAGCCGGATTTGATTTGGAATTTCAACGCTACTATTTTCTTCACATCATCAATAAAAGAGTTCGACATCTGTACCTTTGAGTCACAAAAGCGGAATAACTTGAGGTTGTTCCGCTTTTTTTATGTTTATCAATCTGTTTTTTGGCAGCAATGTGTTTCACAAATAAGGTGAAACAGATGAATCATATGAAACACTTTTTGTCAATAAATGATTGATATAAAGCACTTTGATTAAATGGAGTGAAACAGGGTGAAACATTAAATTTTATCAACCCAAAATATAAGTTTCTGTAAATAAGGGGTTTATAAAAAAAGTAAAAACCAGTGAAACACACTGCTTGAAACACCTGAATCAGCAGTGCTGACAAACCAGTGTCACCATAAAATTATGCAGACTTCCCTACCTTGCATAAATCACCAACTTTTATGGATAATTATAGTAAACCCGCTCATTATTATGAGCGACCGATAGAAATTGAGCTTATCCGGTCTATGGTTAAAGGCCCGCTAACTACTAAGCAAAACCAAACACTCAATAGCCTGCTGCAAACCCCGGCCGACAGTAAGGACGCGTTCATCATTAAACCGGCAGCCGACTTTTTGCAGGTAACTAACAACCAATCTGAAGCCGGCATGCTTTTCGGTGATTTTTGGTATGAGGGCGAGTTAGGTATCCTGTTTGCAGATACTAATGTGGGCAAATCAATACTGGCGGTGCAAATTGGTGATGCCCTTAGCCGGGGCACCCCTATCCCCGGTTTTGCCATGAAGCAACAAGCCTCAACTGTTTTGTATTTTGATTTTGAGCTGAGCGATCAGCAATTCGCCAAAAGGTATACCAGTGAGTTGCATGGTCAGCATCAGTTTGGTGCCGGCTTTTACCGCGTAGTTTTTAACCCCGATGCCAACGGGGCGCATAAATTCAGCAGTTATCATGATTATATCAATAACGCGCTCGAAAACGCGCTCATCACCAGCCAGGCGAGTATCATCATTATTGATAATATTACATGCCTGCGCAGTGGTACTCAGGCCGCTACTGGCGCTATCAGTTTGATGCGTAATTTGCAAACCCTTAAAAATAAATACCAACTTTCAATACTGGTACTGGCGCATACCCCAAAACGCAACCCCACCAAGCCGGTTACCCGTAATGATTTGCAGGGCAGTAAAATGCTGATCAATTTTGCCGACAGTGCATTTGCCATCGGCGAAAGCCAGGCCAAAACAGGCCTGCGTTATCTTAAACAAATCAAACAGCGCAGCGGCAGCCAAGTTTACGGCGCGGCTAACGTATGCTTGTGCCAAATTATTAAACCCTATAATTTCCTGCAATTTGAATTTACCGGCCCGGGAAACGAAGCTGATCACCTGGTACACTACACCGAGCAGCAGCGCAAAAACACCGAGGCTCGTATTGTGCAGCTGCACCGACAGGGCCACAGCCTGCGCCAGATAGCCGGGGATACGGGCATATCCTTTTCTACAGTGTTTAGGTTAGTGAAAAAGTTGGGTGTACAGGAAGAAGTTGAAGTGATGGAATAAATCAAAATATCCTACACTTGTGGTACGGTGATAACACCGACCACAGGCTGAATATACTTTGACTTGGTAGCTCAGCCGGTAGAGCAACTGACTCTTAATCAGTGGGTCGAGAGTTCGATCCTCTCCCAGGTCACAAAAGCCCTTCAGTACTGCTGAAGGGCTTTTTAGTTTTGTGTAGACTTCGGCCGTTGTTGGTGTTGTCACCATCAACCCGTGATGTTTATGATTAGCATGTAGCCGTGACCATTTTTGCAGAGTATTATCCTACAGCCATCTTGTTGGTGACAACAGGAGACTATATACCTGTTAGACCAAAGGTTTATCTTTTCGCTAAAAAAATAATGAAAAATACAAAGCCCCCTATTATTAAAATTGGGCCGGCGCAAAACATAATCGAGTTAATTAATACCCCGAAATTCCAAACTCCATCCCAAGAAATATAGATAAAGGCATAACCCAAAGGAATGCAGAAAAGTGAAATGATTATTTTTAGGAGTTTACTCATAGCATAGTTACTCTGTAAA
This sequence comes from Mucilaginibacter sp., assembly GCA_028287805.1. GTDB lineage: Bacteria > Bacteroidota > Bacteroidia > Sphingobacteriales > Sphingobacteriaceae > Mucilaginibacter. The sequence continues at coordinate 2,091 of JAQBOY010000442.1, read as the reverse complement.
CTTATGCCCTTTTGAGCATTCATAATCTTTGCCCTTAATTAGTTTAGCATCAGCACCACAAACAGGGCATTTGACTTTCTTAGGCTTTACAGATGCTTTCATAATGCTATGAAATATATTAGATGCTTCTTTGGGGTTTTTCTTATCCTCTGCCATAGTAAGTAATATACGGTGTACAAAATTAAACACTTAAGATATTGATTTACCAATATCATCTCGAAGTAACATAAATTGATATTCAAGTTCTCTATATACTGACGCTTTTTCCTGTTCATTATTTGCAGTATGGTTATTTTTTTGCTCTTGTAACTGTTTAATAATTAAACAGACAGTTTGATAGTGACCTAAAAGGTTTTTACCAATTACAGTATCAGCCATAATATCAATATAACTTTTTTTATTTCGTCTAGAATCTCGGTAGTGTCTCAGTTTGAATTTTTATCAAAAATATTAGTCAGGATTATATAGCCTGATCCTAATATCAATAATATAAATATTATAACAAGCCAACTTGGCATGGTAGACTGAAACATGAACCCTAATAATAAAATGAAAAGAATAACAGAAAATATATATGACAATAATTTCATCGTATTATTAATTTTAAATAAAAAAGCCACTTGTTAGGTGGCTTAAATATATGAACAAGTTGGCAGAATTTAATCTGCTAACCTTACTATTTCAGCCTGTGGTCGGTGTTATCACCGCACCACTTCCACTATATCTATATATGTTCCATATAATGAGTAGGCAACTCATTTTCTCTATTCAGCCTGTGGTCGGTGTTATCACCGCACCACTATATCTATATATGTTCCATATAATGAGTAAGCAGCTCGTTTTCCCTATTAAGTAAATAATAGGAGGCTGATGAATAAATATAATCTTCAGCAATAACACAAAGTCCGGCTTTAACCGGGTTAGCATGTATATAATCTAATTTTTCTTCCAACACTTTTCTATTATACATGGTTGCTTTGTAAGGCCTGCGCTCCCAAAACTGGTATTCGCGGTCGTTTTGAGTGCTTTTATAACTATCAATATCAGCTGAATTATTTAGCAAGCTGAATTTAAACTGCTGTGCAGTAAATTTACTGAAGTGCTGCTGTACATTTTTATTTAACCATTCGGGCTGTTTGCACCATAGTATGTGGATATGATTAGGCATAATCACATAACCGTATAGCCATATCCTTTTATTTTTCACTAAAAAGCTTAAGCTATCTAATATAATTTGCTTGTGATCTTCTGTTTGCAGCAAAGACTGCCAGTTTAGGCAAGTGGCAGTAAAAAATTCTATACCTTGTTGCATACATCGAATATACACAATTCGGATGGTACGGTGACAACACCGACCATAGGCTTTAAAATATCAAGTGACAGTAATATTAAAATAGAAATTAATAAGCTTTTATACGTCAATAAAAAAAATAACACTCTGCAGTTTGGCGAAAATATGGATATAATAGATGGACAAACACTTATAAAACCTAACAAAAAAGAATAGATGACCAAGAACACACAACTTAATATAAATGTGTACGACAACCGTCTTATTTTAGCCTGTGGTCGGTGTTATCACCGCACCACTTCCACCATATCATATATGTTCCATATAATGAGTAAGCAACTCGTTTTCTCTATCCACTTCCCCCTCTGGCGCGAGAATCGGGGTGGAACGAAAGCGGAGGGCTTCTCGTGGGACAAAAGAAACAGAGGCTGTCTTCTATGTTGAAAAACAGCCTCTGTTGTATTAATCTTCTGAATATTTATTGGCCTGTATGAATTATAACATCGGCCATCCGGCTTGCGGGAGTAACTTTAATAATGGTAAGTTTGCCTTTTACCACCTTACCTTCAACTGTGGTTTTATAGGGAGCGTTCAGCTTAAAATCCGCATCCCAACCGCTGGGCCATGCCGGTAAAAGGATTATTTTTTTGCCATCAGTTTGCATCAACATTTGCTGCAGGCCATTTTCGCCGTTGCCTCCATTATCTTCATCAGGATTATAATCATGCGCGGTAGCCCAAAAGGCAGGGAATTTCAGATCGGGCGATTTGCGGGTTAGGGCAAAACTCACATAATCTTTG
>JAQBOY010000393.1 GCA_028287805.1 Mucilaginibacter sp. | reverse complement strand
TGTCGCGGTTAATTAATATAATGTATACTTTATATTTATCGGCATCCAAATTAGCCGCTATATTGTTAGCGCTGTTAATAGATACTTCGTATTCACCGGTATAACCACCGGCCAAAAGGGCTATATTTTTAACTGACATAAGCTCAAAGATAGTTTTTTGCTGACTGATGCTGAATTTTAAGTATAAATTTGATTGATTAAACTTAAAAAACTACGGTCACAACTATTATTATAGTAACAGGATGTGTTGATCCATTTTTTTCAAACTCCAAATTCAACAGTTAAATTTCGAAATTTTAACCTATGTTTGATACTTAATTACGTATAATTTTTACCGCTACAGATGAACAAATTCGGAGCCTATTTAAAAACTAAATCTTTTCGAAATAACTTATTGTTGGCTATTGGCTCAGTTGTATTAGTTGTTTTAATCGCTTTTTTTAGCCTGAGTTTTTATACCAACCACGGTTCTGGTATACCTGTGCCCAAACTAAAGGGACTATCTGTTGATAATGCAACCACTTTGTTAAAAGACCAGGGGTTTGGTTACCAGATAGATTCTACCTTTGTAGCAGACCAGGCACCAGGAACAATAGTTGAACAGGACCCTGACCCGGGAACAAGTGTTAAGGAGAACAGGGTTATCTACTTAACCATGGTTTCGCGCCTGGCTCCAAATGTTTCTTTACCGGCAATTGAACAAACACCTTATATTTCGGCAGCAGCTACCCTGGCAAGCTATGGATTAAAGGTTGGTGATACCACTTACCGCTCAGATATTGCACGCAACCTGGTGTTAGAGGTTAGATTTAGCGGACAACCTATTAAGGCCGGTACCAAGATCCCTAAAGGTTCTGCACTCGACCTGGTGCTTGGTGATGGCGCCGGCGCAAGCGAAGTCCCTATACCCGATTTAGTTGGACAGGATCTGGATGCTGCAAAATTTGTTATTAAAAATTCAGGTTTAACAATTGGCACCATTATGGGGCAGGGAGCAGTTACCGACTCAAGCAATGCAGTAGTTGTAGGGCAGTTCCCAATAAAAACCGATTCTGCAAGTACAGTTAGTATAGGTTCACGTATTAATTTGACCATTACACAGGGGAAAAAACCAAATGGAGCAAATTAATGCCAATACCCTGCTTACACGCCTTCAAAAAGGCGAAGTTTTAAACTTACTGGATGTACGTGAGGAAATAGAATATCATACATACAATATTGGCGGTAAAAACGTTCCTTTATCAGTATTTACAGAAAACGTAAACCGCTTGGGTTATAACAAAACAGATGAGATCATTGTTATATGCAAAGCCGGGCTAAGAAGTAAAACCGCACAATCAATTTTATTGGAAAATGGTTATGAAAACGTTATCAATTTAACAGGAGGATTAATCGCTTTACATAAACTACAATAACATACTATATTTATTATGACTACAGAAAAGACATCATCAGGCGGAACATTCAGAAAGTTCATGATCATGTTGGTTATCCTATTATTTATCGCTCTGGCTGGCACAATTACTTTTTATTATTTAAGATATTTTGGCCCCAACGTTAGTAATAAGCAGGAATATTTATACATCCATACGGGTGAAGACTATGACCAGGTATATCAAACTATACGCAATCAGGGCATTGTAAATGATACTACAACATTTAATTGGGCCGCTCATAATATGAAATACGTTGATCGTGTAAAACCCGGCCGATATCATTTACACGAAGGCATGAGCAACCGTAAACTTATTAACATGCTGGCTTCGGGTAACCAGGAGCCTGTTATGATAGCATTTCATAATTTAAGGCTGAAAGAACAGTTTGCCGGTTTTGTATCTAAAAAATTGGAACCCGATTCAACAGCTATCCTAAATTTGCTTGATTCTGCCAGGTTTGTTGAGCAATATGGCTTTACACCAGAAAATGTATACACCATGTTTTTGCCTAACTCTTATCAGCTGTATTGGAATACATCGCCCGAAAAGTTTTTTAAACGGATGTATGCCAATTATGAAAAATTCTGGACTCCTGAGCGCAAGCAACAGGCTGCCAATATTAATCTGAGCCCCATACAAGTATCTATTTTAGCCTCCATAGTTGATGCTGAAGCTTTACATGATGATGAAATGCCAACTGTAGCAGGTTTATATTTAAACCGGCTTAAAAAAGGCATGAAACTGGAAGCTGACCCTACAATTATTTATGCTGTGCATGATTTTACTATTAAACGTGTACTCAACAAGTATCTTGCTACTAATTCTCCTTATAATACCTATTTACATACCGGCTTGCCCCCCGGCCCTATCATGATGCCATCTGTAAACGCGGTAAATGCTGTACTCAACTATAAAAAAAGCGACTATATTTATATGTGCGCCAAAGAGGATTTTTCAGGCTATCATAATTTTGCAACTAACATGGCCGACCATTTGGTAAACGCACGTAAATTTCAGCATGCTTTAAACGAAAGAAACATCAAAAAATAATGTTTGAACATGCTACAAAAATTCGGGTAAGATATGGTGAAACCGATCAAATGGGCTACATGTATTATGGTAACTATGCCGAATTTTATGAAGTTGGACGGGTTGAAATGTTGCGTAGCTTAGGCCTTACTTATAGTGGAATGGAAGAATCGGGTATTATGATGCCTGTGCTTGAATTAAAATGCAAATACTTCAAACCTGCCTTGTATGACGAGGAAATAACGGTAAATGTAATAATGGATAAGATGCCCGGTATAAAGATCCATTTCCGATATGAGCTTTTTAATGAGAAAAAAGAACTGATCAATATTGGAGAAACTTTGCTGGTATTTGTAAGAATGGCGACAAATCGCCCCTGTCTGCCATCGGCTGAATTTTTGGATAAGTTGAAGCCTTTTTTTGAGTAGATTTGGCTTGAATGAACTGGCTGCACCGTCTTTTACTCCGGAATAAATATTACCGGGATTTTATTAAATGGACACAAACCGTTATTCTTCCAGGGTTTGGGACACTTCCCCTATACACAGTTGTTACTTCCATTGTTAATGAATTTTTTGAGGGAACGTTAATAAACAAAGCCTCTTCCCTTGCCTATAATTTTTTGCTGGCATTTTTTCCGGGTACCATATTTTTATTTACGCTTATACCCTATATCCCTGTAAAACATTTCCAGGTTGAATTACTGCAAGTTCTTGCTTCCATTTTGCCAACCAATGCTTTTTTAGCTTTCCAAAGCACTATTGAAGATATTATTAAAAACCAAAACGGTCAGTTATTATCCTTTGGATTTATAACCGCTTTATATTTTGCCACTAATGGTGTAAGTAATTTAATGCAGGCATTTAACAGTTCATCATTAATTATTGAAAAGAGAAGCTGGTTAAAAAGGCGGATGGTTGCCACTGTGCTCACCGTTGTTATCAGCATAGCATTATTGATAGCCATTGTTATTATGATAGCCGGACAAGGCTTAATAGGCTTTTTACAAAGCCACCTGGCAAGTAAAAGTCACTTTTGGATCTATTTGCTCGCGCTATCACGCTGGTTAATTATAGTGGTTATATTTTTTGTAACAGTGTCTTTATTATACCGCTATGGACCGGCACATAAACTCAAGTGGAAATTTTTAAATCCAGGCTCTATACTGGCCACAGGGCTCGCTGTTTTAACTTCTATAGGATTTACCTATTATATCAATAACTTTTCCTCTTACAATAAATTATATGGCTCAATCGGTACGCTCATCGTAGTGATGATATGGCTATATTTAAACTCACTAATCCTGCTAATTGGCTTCGAATTAAACGCGAGTATTGAGCTTTCCAAGCGTTCAATTAAGATTGTGAAGCCCCGTTTTAACACCTTTCGGGTAAAAAAATATGGAGAGTGATTTTTTAACATTCTTTATATCAGCTTTTTAAATCAAATAAAAATAATATTTTAAAAAAAATCAACATCTGATTTGGCAATTCGGCATGGTTTTGTACTTTTGCGCCCGGAGAGTTGGCAGAGTGGTCGATTGCGGCAGTCTTGAAAACTGTTGACTGTAACAGGTCCTGGGGTTCGAATCCCTAACTCTCCGCA
>JAQBOY010000230.1 GCA_028287805.1 Mucilaginibacter sp. | reverse complement strand
AAGATTAAAAAGCATTTAAATCTTAATATGACTATTTTTAAAAACATGGTGCAGTACAGTCCTGTACAATTCGTCAGGTAAAAACGGTTTTACAATAATATCATTCATGCCTGTTTGCTTTACCTGTTCTTTTATTTCTTGCGGCAGGTTGGCAGTAAGCGCTATAATAGGTATAGTAACCCCATTAGCTCTCATTTTCCTGGCAGCATCATAGCCATCCATCACCGGCATGTGTAAATCCATTAATACCAGCTTATGTTTGGTTGTATCCAGTTTTTCTAAGGCTTCCAATCCATTAACGGCTACGTCTATTGTGGCATCCCATTGCTGTAAAAATTTTTGTACAACTAAAACATTCAAAGGGTTATCTTCAACCAATAATATAGCTATGCCTGTAAGGGGTTTATATATTGTTTCTTCTGCTGGCTTTTCAAGGTTTTGCGGTTGCAGCATATTGGTGGTTTTGTCAAATGTTTGAATAAAGTAAAAGGTGGAACCTTTGCCCTTTTCGCTGATCACATGTAATGATGATTGCTGTAATTCTAAAATTCTTTTACAAATAGCCAAACCTAAACCCGTACCGCCAAAACCCCTGGAGGTAGAAGAGTCGGCCTGGGTAAACCTTTCAAAAATTATTTTTTGATTTTCTTTCGATATGCCAATACCCGTATCCTTTACACTAATATTTAAAGTAATGGTTTCTTCCTTTTGCTCAATTACTTCAATACTCACTTCAACATAACCGGTTTGTGTAAATTTTATGGCATTATTCACCAGGTTGGTTATCACCTGTGATACCCGCGTTGGGTCGCCTAATAATTTATTTTTAAGTGCTTCATCTATATTCAGCCTTAAATCAATGCCCTTGTCTTCGGCCGAAATTTGTAAAGCTTTAACAATATTTTTTACAATGGATATGATATCCATTTCAATATGTTCAAAGGAAATTTTACCGGCTTCAATTTTATTGTAATCTAAAATATCGTTTACAATAGCTAACAGATTATTTGCCGAAAATAGCATTACATCAAGTTGCTCTATTTGATCTTTACGGGGATTGTTTTTTAATAGCAGATAACTTATTCCAATTACTGAGTTAAGCGGTGTCCTGATCTCATGACTCATAGTGCTTAAAAATTCACCTTTAGCTATCAACCCCTGTTCAGCCTCCTCCCTTGCTTTTCTTAATACAAATGAAACCCGGTGAGATAATACGAGCGATTGCAAAAAGAAGAAACATATGTAACAAATAAAGCTCCATAACTGCAATGGAGGTATCTTACCCCAATAATGGAATAAAGAAATAGCAAACACAATCATTAGTGCAATAACGCTGATCAACGCATAAATTGAGCCGGGCCGTTTTCTTCTATATGCCCGTGTGTATACATAAGGTACATAAATAAGGCAAAAGAGCATCACTATTAAAAAAGGGTTTATCAATTGGCTAAAGTATACAGGCGCCAGGCAAACCGATATGGCAACAAAGAAAAAGCAAATTGAACCTATTATATATATGATAGCTTTATTAACATCATGGGGATATAAAAATCGGGTATATAAGCCAAACAGGCCAATACCGGAAAACAAAGTCACATACTCAAAACGCACAGTAATATACCAGCTCATATGCGGCATAATGGAATGCAATACATAATTGTCTGTACCAATAATTCTATAACTAAAAATCATTGAGAACAGAGAAAAAAATAAAATAGCTTTATCCCTGTTTCCCAGCAGGTAGAGACCGAAAAAGAAAAGGCCGCCCATAAACAAACAGCCTGTTAAAAACAGATCAATTGCTTCGGCATTTTGCCTGTTTTGTTCAATAATATCTTTATTGCCAATAAATATTGGTTTACTAATACCGCTTTTACTATGCAGAAAATTAGCAATTTGCAGTACCAGTTTTAGAGTATCAGTATGTTTAGGTATATCTACAGCCTGGTACTGCCAATGCGGTACAAAACTTTTGGCTGTAGTACTTACGTTTCCATTTACCGCCACCTGTTCACCGTTTATAAATAACCTGTATGAACAATAAACTTCGGGTATGGAAATGCGCAGGGGAGATGTGGTTTTGGGTAATAATATAGTAAGTTTATAACTGGCGTAACCAAAAGCTGGCAGCTTTTTTCCGTTTAATATAAATCCGTTCCATTTAAATGGAAAATTCACCAGTATGCTTTTTTTGTTGCTGGAGTCATGAGGGCTTATTAATTGGTTCCAATAAAAATCCCATTGGCCGTTTAGTGGAATTTGTTCTGAAAATGATTCTTTTCGTAGATCCATCAGGCCATTTTTAGCTGTTGGAAAAGGTGTAATATTGGATGTACAGCTATAAATTAAACAACAACACAACCATAGTAAAATAACAATAAAAGATTTTTTGGCCTTCATTAAAACTTTTAGAAACTTAATATTAACACCCAGGTTTGATCATATGGGGAGGCTAATATAAGCGAATAAAAGATAAACCAAGAAGATAGCAGTTATCGGATCATGAATAAATCTATAAATTTCGTGTTAGTAACTTTAAGCCAGTCAAGCACTTAGTCGCATTATTAACTAATCAGCTAAATTGCTTTCCTATATTATTAGTCTTTATAGCTTAATTGTAGCAGCAACATTTTATTTTTGAATTTTTAATTGACTTATGTTGATACGTCCTGCAACACTGAATGATATTCCGGCAATTATGAATTTAATAACAGAAGTTGTACCTGCTATGAATGCCCTGGGCAACTTTCAATGGGATACTACCTATCCAAACCCACAGGTTTTTAAAAACGATATAGCACTTCATCAACTTTGGGTAGCTGAAGATGACGGAATTATTGCAGGCGTAGCAGCTATTACCACAGACCAGGAACCGGAGTATGCACAAGTTGGCTGGGATTTAAATGAAACAGCTATCGTGGTTCACAGGCTTGCGGTAAGTATCCACCATCGTGGTAAAGGTATAGCCGCTAAATTAATGCAGCAAGCTGAACATGAAGCTGCCAGGCGCGGAATTAAAGTGCTTCGTATTGATACTAACTCAGCGAATAAGGCTACCAGGCAACTTTTCCCTAAATTGGGTTATGAATATGCAGGGGAGATTGGCTTAGGTTTCAGGCCCAATTTGCGGTTTTACTGTTATGAGAAAAGGCTGGGCTAACAGTACTAAAAGCTAATTAATATATAATTAATACAATTAAATTATCATTGTAAGCATCTAATAGTGATATTTAGTAGAATAATTAGCTACAACGTTTGCGTAAAAATAACAGTTCAATTGTTTTTATTTAGCGAACCAAGATTGTAGAATTGTTATTAAATATATACTAATATCTATAGTCTTGAAAATATTACAAAGCGTACACCCCGAAGATTTTAAGCAGTACACCAGTTCAGTAATAAGAGAACGTTTCCTGCTTGATAAGTTAGTAAAAGCAAATGCAATAAATTGTGTTTACACGCTTTATGACAGAATGATAGTTGGTGTTGCAAATCCTGCGGGCGGGCAATTGGAATTGGAGAATTATGCCAATTTAAGAGCCAACTATTTTTTAGAGCGTCGCGAGTTGGGCATCATTAATGTTGCAGGTGATGGAGCGGTTGTAGCTGATGGTAAAACCTATCAGTTAAAAAAACTGGACTGCCTGTATATTGGCAAAGGAACTAAAAGCGTTGTTTTTACAAGTGATGATGCAGCTAAGCCGGCAGTATTTTATTTATTATCTGCTCCTGCTCATGCAGTTTATCCTACAACTGTGCTTACCAATGCCGAAGCTATAAAAGTAAACCTTGGCGATCCGTCAACCGCTAACCAGCGAACCATCAATAAATATATCCATTTAGAGGGAATTAAAAGTTGCCAATTGGTTATGGGACTTACCATTTTACATAATGGCAGCGTTTGGAACACTATGCCGCCTCATGTACATGACCGCAGAATGGAAGCCTATTTTTACTTTGATGTGCCCGAAGGACACCGGATTTTTCATTACATGGGAGAAGGCCATGAAACCAGGCATATATTAATGGATAATTATGATGCCGTTATTTCGCCACCATGGAGCATTCATGCAGGCAGCGGAACGGCCAGCTATAGTTTTATATGGGGTATGGCAGGAGAGAACCTGGATTATAGCGATATTGATCCCGTACCTGTTACTGAAATGATATAAATAAGTAAAAACTAAAATTATTAATAAGTGGAAAATAATTATTCATTAGCAGGAAAGGTAATTGTAGTTACCGGAGGTACCGGTATTTTAGGCCATGCCTTTATAAATGGTATTGTTGGGGCAGGTGGTACTGTTGGTATATTAGGCAGAAACAAGGAAATAGCCGAACAGCGGGAGCAGGAGATAATTGGTAACGGCGGCAAGGCCATTGCCCTTATGGCTGATGTGCTGAACGAAAAAGAACTGGAAGCTGCCCATGAAAAACTAATAAACGCTTTTGGCCGGGTAGACGGACTTGTAAATGGCGCCGGCGGCAATATGCCACAGGGCGTATTACAGCCGGATGAAGACATTTTTAAAATGAATTTAGACGGGATGAAAAGTGTGATGGATCTAAATCTTTGGGGAACCATACTGCCCACACAAATTTTTGGCGAAAGCATAGCAAAAAATGGCAAGGGGAGTATTGTAAATATCTCATCTATGAATTCAAAAAGCGCTGTTACCAAAGTATTGGGCTATAATATGGGTAAAGCCGCTGTTGACTGCTATAACCAATGGTTTGCGGTTGAACTGGCTAACCGGTATGGTGATGCTATCCGAATGAATGCGCTTGCACCAGGTTTCTTTTTAACAGAGCAAAATCGCAATTTATTAACCAAACCCGAAGGTGGCTATACAGAAAGAGGAGCAGCTGTAATAAGAAATACGCCGTTTAAAAGGTTTGGGCACCCGGATGAACTGATAGGTGCATTGGTTTGGTTATTGAGTGATGCATCGGCATTTGTTACTGGTTCAATGATTTGTGTTGATGGCGGCTTTTCAATTTTTAGCGGTGTATAACCAATACAGAAAACTATTTTAATTAATATAGCTATTGTACTATATAGAGCGGTGAAAATTAAATATTATTGCATAATAAAGTTAATAACTTATAATTAATCGAAAAAGTTAAACAATGCCTTACTTTAATAATTAATTATTACCGGTTAACCAATTTTCGGTATAACCAATAAGCTATTAATATAATGCCTGATAAAATAGTAAAGCCATTTTTTATAGATATGCCGCCGATAGTTTTTGGTACCAGTGTACTGGGAAATTTGTTTGTTGTGCTAAGCGATGAAATTAAGCAAGAAATTGTAAGAGAGTGCATCAGGCATACCAAAGGCAAACTAATATTTGATTCGGCAGGTAAATATGGTGCGGGATTGGCTTTGGAGTCATTAAGCAAAAGCTTAAAAGCCTTAAATGTTGACCCCAACGACGTTATTATTAGTAATAAACTGGCATGGATACGGTCTGAGCTGAAAACGCCTGAACCTACATTTGAACCTGGTGTATGGCGCAATCTGCAATATGACGCGGTACAAAAAATAAGCTATGACGGCATAATTGAATGTTTTGAGCAGGGCAACGAATTGCTGAACGGTTATATTCCTGCAATGGTATCTGTACATGACCCTGACGAATACCTGGATAAAGCACAATCACCTGAAGAAGACAAAAAACTATATCATGATATTTTAGATGCTTACCGCGCGCTTGAAGTGTTAAAACGGGAAGGTAAAGTTAAAGCCATTGGAGTAGGGGCAAAAAATTGGAAGTCGATAGAACGGATTGCCAATGATGTTGATTTGGATTGGGTAATGATAGCTAACAGCATGACCATTAAAAGTCATCCAAAACCATTGCTTGATTTTATGAAGAAACTGGAGCATAAGGGTGTTCAGATTATTAATGCGGCTGTATTCCACTCGGGGTATTTAGTTGGAGGGGATTATTTTGATTATAAGTTAGTAACACCCGAAAATAAAGTATTAGCTCAATGGCGTGAAGATTTCTTTAAGCTATGCGCCGATTTTAATATCAAACCCGCCGAAGCATGTGTGCAATTTGCACTTATGGCTCCGGGAGTTAAAAGCGTTACGTTGAGCACCACAGATCCCAAGCAGGTTAAAGATAATATTGCTATGGCAGAGGCGGAGATACCTCAAAAGTTTTGGGACTTACTAATTGCCCGCGGTATGATTGATGAAAGTTTCTTTGATTATACAAATACTAATGCATGAAAAAATACTGTTTAGCACTTGATTTGAAAGACGACCCGGAGCTGATTGAGGAATATGAGTTTAGGCATAAAAATATTTGGCCCGAAATAAAAAAAAGTATTATCGATTCAGGGATCACCAATATGGAAATATACAGGGTTGATAACCGTCTGTTTATGATAATGGATACCGTTGATGCATTTGATTTTGAGCATAAAGCTTTATTGGATGCGGCCAACCCCAAAGTACAGGAATGGGAAGAATTGATGTGGAAATACCAACAGCCGCTGCCTATAGCTAAACCAGGCGAAAAGTGGGTATTGATGGATAGAATTTTTCAATTAACCTGACAGGAAAATATATGTTTCGGATAGATTCACATCAACATTTCTGGAAATATGACCCGGTTAACTATGGCTGGATAGATGACCAAATGGCCGTAATAAGGAGAGATTTTCTGCCCGAAGATTTAGAACCTATTTTAAAAGCAAATGGTTTTGATGGTTGTATAACCGTACAATCTGAGCAATCAGAAAAAGAAAATGAATTTCAATTAGCTAATGCCGAAAGGCACAGTTTTATAAAAGGAGTAGTGGGTTGGGTTGA
>JAQBOY010000350.1 GCA_028287805.1 Mucilaginibacter sp. | reverse complement strand
TCGTAAGTATGCTATTCAATTACCTTATTAAGGAATAGTAATATTATTTCTTAACCTCTTCCGGTTGTACAACTGGCTTTGCTGGTGCTTTTACCAACTTAGTTTGATTAGCAGGCGCTAAGGACTTTGTCACAACTTTTTTATTAGGAACAATATTGGTTGCAGCTAAAGTTTCAGCTTTTACAGGGGGTTTAGTATCTTTAGCTACAGTTGGTTGAGTAAGCTTTACTTCTTTAGCAATTTTTTTAGCCAGTTTTTTAGACCCTTTTTCTATTTTTTTGCTAAGCTTCTTTGTTCCTTCGCCTAATTTTTCGGTTACGTTTTTTAATTGGGTTACCAAGCTGGTTTCAATTTGCTTTTTTACCAATTTTATTTCGGACTTTGAATTCTTTTTTTTCATGGAGTTTGGTTATTATTGCAAAGATATGTTATCACAATATCAATTTAATATTATCATTATGTTAACAACTTTATTAGATTAACGTAAGCAGTTAAAATAAAAGCAGTTACAAATCACATTAGCTCCTGGTCTTTTTTGGTTTTATAAACCCTGTATCCTCTGTAAAAAAGAAGCAATGCAATAACCAGGTCAAAAATAATAGTGTATCCGCTAACATTGCCCCTAATAAAGTTGTAGATGGTTAGCAAAACAAATAATGCGCCAAGTATGATATAAGCATAAAATATTTTTGCACTCATTTAATATAAATACATTAATATTCTTATTTGTTTTAGATCACCTCCATCTCCACCACTGGTACCGGGTGAAACTCCTTTTCGCTTTTAGCAATAACTATAGTGGCAATACCATTGCCAATTACATTGGTAATGGCCCGCGCTTCTGACATAAACCGGTCAACACCTAACAGTATGGCAACACCCTCAACAGGAATAACTTTTATAGCGGCAAGTGTAGATGTCAATACAATAAAGCCGCTACCGGTAACCCCCGCCGCGCCTTTTGAGGTGATCATTAAAATGCCAATGATCACTAACTGCTGCTCCAGCGAGAGCGGAATATTAAACACCTGCGCCAAAAATATAACCGACATGGACAGGTAAATAGTAGTACCGTCTAAATTAAAGGAGTAACCTGCCGGGATAACCAGGCCCACCACTGATTTAGAACAACCAAATTTCTCCAGCTTTTCCATCATGGCAGGCAATGCCGGTTCAGAGGATGACGTACCAAGCACGATTAATATCTCTTCGCGGATGTATTTTAAATATTGCCATAAGCTGAATTTATACAGGCGGCATATAATATTGAGTACCACAAATATGAACAGGATCATAGTAATATAAACCGATACCATTAGCAGCGCCAGCGGCTGAAGGGTTTTAATACCATAAGTTCCAATGGTATAAGCCATTCCGCCAAAAGCACCTATAGGCGCTACCCGCATTACAATGTGCATAATATTAAAAAACACTTTTGACAGCTTTTCAAAAAAGTCAATAAGCGTTTGTCCGGTTTCGCCCATTCTGCTCAGGGCAAATCCAAACAGGATAGCAAAAAATAGTATCTGTAAAATATCACCTTTAGCAAAAGCATCAAATGCGTTGCTTGGTACTATGTGTGCTATAAAATCACCCCAATGCATATCGGCCGCGGCTTTTTGATAGGCAGCCAGCTTGGAGGTATCGGCAGCAATATGGCTTACAAAACCCGCTCCCGGCTTAACGAGATTGGCTACGGTTACACCAATTATAAGTGCAAACGTAGTCACTACCTCAAAATAAAGCAGCGCCTTACCACCTACCCTGCCTACTTTCTTCATATCCTTCATACCGGCAATACCCAATACAATAGTGAAAAATATAATAGGCGCTATCAGCATAGTAATTAAGCTGATAAAGGTTTTGCTAATGAGCTGCGCGGTTGGTGCAAATGATTTAAAATAAAGTCCGGTAATAATACCCAGAACAATGGCAATCAGCACCTGGAAGGTTAGGTTTCTAAATAAACGTTTCATTTTAACAATTATACGATTATACAGCGAAAAAAAGCATTCAATCTTCGTAAGTCTTTCATTACAATGTTCATGCAAACAAAAAAGCGTCTTCAGATACAGTTTCCCGAAAGACAGGGAGCACCTCATTTACCTGATAAGTTGTGGCATAATTTTTAATCATATAATAAAAAAATTAAAAATGAATAAACCTTTTACAGAAGTTTTGTTCTATGGTATTATATATAAAAACTCATATCTCATGAAAAAACTCCATTTATTAGCAATTTTCCTGCTGTTTGCAGGTTCAGTTAGCGCACAATATTATGATCCTTACGGCCGTCCAAAACCCCGCCACCGCCCGGGACGTGGACAACAGCATAAACAACAGTATAACGATCAGGTACATATAGGATTGGAGGCAGGTCTTAACGTTGCCAATACCGTTGATGCTTACAACTCTTATTACAGCACAGGTACAATAGCCGGTTTTAATGCTGGTATTACCTTTGACGTACCCATTGTATATAATTTTTCATTTGCGCCGGAAGTATTATACTCCCAAAAAGGATATTTTGCTCAAACAAATGATGGCAATTTTACCCAGCGCACCAACTTTATTGATGTGCCTTTATTGGCGAAATTCAAATTGGTTCCGGGTTTTAACTTCTTAATAGGTCCGCAGGTATCGTTTTTAACATCAACAACTAACACTTATGACAATGGATTTATAATTACCAGCCAGGACCATTACAATTATAGCGGCGATAAAACTTTTATTGACGGCGTTATTGGTGTAAGCTTTGATATTACGCCCTATTTTGATCTTCACGCAAGATATACTATTGACCTTAATCAAGCCCGTGGTGATGGCATTTATGTCCCTGATTACCGTAACCAGGTATTTCAGTTTGGCTTAGGCTTTAAACTGAATTAATTACTTTTCCTTTTTAGTGTCCGCCCATATAAAATACAAATTTTATGGGCGGACACTTTCAATTATTCCTCACCTTTACCGCTCCTGCCTCAATTGTTAAAATTTGTTAATCAAACGTAATTTCATTTTAACTACAAAATCGCTTGGTATCTTGTCTATATTATTAATAAAAACATATGGATAGAAAAGATTTTCTTTCAGCCATTGGGCTCACTGCTGCATCCTTTGCTGTTATTAATTGTATAGGATGCTCCAAAGGTTCAAGTACAGGTCCATCAGGCGTAAACGGTCCAACCGGTGTTGATTTTACGCTTGACCTTACATCTTCATCTAACGCGGCTCTTTTAACTAATGGCGGCTATCTGGCGGCAAACGGAGTTCTGGTAGCAAAAACAACAACCGGAACTTATATTGCAGTTCAGCAATCCTGTACACATGAAAGTTATCCGCTTATTTATCAGGGATCGGCTCAAAGGTTTTATTGTAATAACCATGGATCAGCCTTTAGTCAGGCCGGCGTAGTATTAAACAGCCCCGCAAATAGAAATTTAACGGTATATAATACCACGCTTACCGGCTCATCATTACGTATTTATTCTTGATCGCTTATAAAAAATAAAAATGAAATTATTAACTATCATTACCTTCCTGCTGTTTAATACATCGGTTACCTGGTTAGGAAACTTCAACCAGGCAAAAACTGAAGCAGTTAAAACACATAAACTTATTTTGATCAATTTTTCCGGATCTGATTGGTGTGGGCCTTGTATCCGTCTAAGAAAAGAAATATTAGAATCATCAACTTTTACAGATTATGCCGCAGAACATTTGCTGTTGGTACGTGCCGATTTTCCGCGACAAAAGAAAAACCAGTTGAGTAAAGAACAGGTTAAGCTAAATGAAGATTTAGCCGATAAATACAACAGCGAGGGGAAATTCCCTTATACTTTATTAGTGGATGAACAGGGAAAAGTATTAAAAGCCTGGGATGGTTTTCCTGATGAATCACCTGAAAAATTTGTAGCGGAAATTACTCAGTTTACCCATGCCATATAATGAAGCTGATGCGATAGCCCAAACTGTGCACAGGCAGGTGCTAAAGCTAATGGGCAATCGCTTTGAGTTTAGCGTGGTAAGTGATGATGCAGTTTGGGCAACAGCACGTATTGAAGCCGCCATTGCGGAAATAAGACGGATTGAGCAATTATTAACCACTTTTAATGATACCAGCCAAACAAATGAAATAAACCGCAATGCAGGTATTAAACCTGTAAAGGTTGACCTTGAAGTTTTTGAGCTGATTGAACGGTCACTAAAAATATCACAATTAACCCAGGGAGCATTTGATATTACCTATGGTTCAATTGATAAAAGCCTCTGGAACTTTGATGTGAATATGACGGCGCTGCCAGACCCGGAAACTGCCCGGAATTCGGTTAAATTAATTAATTACCGGAATGTACTATTAGATAGCGCCAACTGTACTGTGTTTTTAAAAGAAAAAGGCATGCGCATTGGTTTTGGTGGTATTGGAAAAGGATATGCAGCCGACAAAGCAAAGCATCTTTTACTGGTACAAGGAGTTAAAAGCGGAATTGTAAATGCTGCAGGCGACCTGGTGACCTGGGGAACACAACCCAATGGTAAACCCTGGACCATAGCCATTGCCGATCCTGACCAAAGCACTATTCCGTTTTCAACATTGAATATTAGCAACATGGCTATTGCCACATCAGGCAATTATGAAAAATACGTTTTTATTAACGGCAAAAAATATTCGCATACCATTGATCCGGTTACCGGCTTACCTGTTAGCGGAATAAAAAGCGTTAGTATAATTTGCGCCAGTGCCGAATTGGCTGACGCTATGGCTACACCGGTAATGGTAATGGGAGTAAAAGTAGGCCTTGACCTGATTAACCAGCTAAAGCATGTAGCCTGCATTATTATTGATGATGATAATAAAATCCACTGTTCACATAATATAAACATTAAATAACATGATAAAAAACACCCCGGTTTTATACCTGACAGCTATAAGCTTTTGCCTCGTCAGCTTTACCTCATGCGTTTCGGTTAAGGCCTATCAAAAAAACCGGTTAAATGATACTGAAATGGATCTTTCAGCGCGTAAATCACAAAAATTTGAACAAAGCTTTCAGCTTTACCGCGAAGGCGGGTCAGGCGCTAATGGTGGAAAAAGCGGCGGCGGTTGCGGTTGTAATTAATTAAAACGGCATTGTAGATGAGAAAAATATACCTTGGCGTTTTAGCCCTTTATATGGGCATACTGGCTTCCCACGCGCAAACCAAACAGCAACCGGTTAAAGATACCTCTAACTATCAGGCACGCAAACTTACGGTAGATGAAGTAAACTTTGTATCCGGCTACTACCATCAAAATGGGAATAACTCTGCTGTTACGGGTGGTATAGGAACTGAAAACCTTACCGACTTTGCAAACACATTAGACCTTCAGCTTTCAAAGCTTACCAAAAACGGACATAAAAATACTTATTTGTTTGAGTTAGGTGTTGACCATTATACTTCAGCTTCATCTGATAAGATCGATCCTTATAGCATTTCATCTGCTTCCAGGCAGGATACCCGGATTTATCCTTCTTTAAACTGGACAAACTCCAACGAAAAAACAGGAAATTCTTTCGGATTTACAGGTTCCTATTCGCATGAATTTGACTATCAATCTTTCGGAGCAGGGTTCAATCTAACAAGGATTTCTGCTAATAAAAATACGCAGTTTGATTTTAAAGCTACAGCCTTTCTTGACACATGGACAGTAATTCTTCCGGTAGAGCTCCGACCGGCTGGCTATGGTTCAGGATCGGGAAAAGATGACAGGCCTGTTGATTCTAAACCGCGAAATTCATTTAGCACGGCTTTCTCACTTTCGCAGGTTATCAATCCCCGGTTGCAGGCGCTGCTTATTGTAGAGCCTTCTTATCAACATGGCTTGCTGGCTACTGAATACCAACGCGATTATTTTACTGACGGATCAGAAAAAATTGAGAGTTTGCCCGGCAGCCGTTATAAATTACCTATAGGCGTACGTTTTAACTATTTTTTGGATGATCATTTTATCATCAGGACCTTTTACAGGTACTATATGGATAGCTGGGGTATAAGGGCACATACTGCTGAAGTGGAAGTACCGGTAAAATTCACTTCGTTTGTTTCTGTTAGTCCGTTTTACCGGTATAATAACCAGGTAGGAACCCGGTATTTTGCACCGTATGGACAGCATAACCCAACTGATCAATATTATACCAGCGATTACGACCTGTCTACCATGCATAGCAATTTTATAGGTGCGAATATCCGTTTGTCACCACCTAATGGGGTATTTGGAATACAGCGGTTAAGCTCGCTCGAACTCAGGTACGGACATTACGTACGGTCAACCGGCTTAAACAGTGATATTGTAACCCTGGCACTAAAATTTAAATAAATTAGTAGGTTAGCGCAAATAGCATAGAAGAACGGCTAAAATGATGAAGGTAACAATAAGGCTGACAGCGTTATTGTTACTTATATCCATATACTTTACCAAAAATGGCGTACAAAAAGCCGTTACCTATTTTAACAGCATAGTTGCAAAGCTAACGACTTGATGAATAAGGCAACTAACTAACCTTATTCACCGGGGTGATAGGTTTTTTCTGCATGTTTTAAAACATCTGCCTTATAAAATAGCACATCCTTAAACTTCCCATTAAGATAACCGTCGGCCTGGTCTGTAAAATGTGTGGATTGCGGATCAGCTGATTGCCCGCCTGTCATGATCGATCTGGCCTTTAACTTTGGCCCAAATTCTACCGCGGCAATAAAGCTATTGCCTGAGTAGCCATATCGTTTTTTAGTATTATTCATCGTACGGCTTACAAATGAAGGCAACTGGCCAAACAAGGATGAAACCTGGCCCACCGGAATACTGGGCGCATTATCATCAAACACGCCATTTGCAGGTCGCTGGTACCGGTTAATATCGCCCCATTGTATTTTCCAGCTGCCGTAATTTGTTTGCAAACTTTTTATACTTTCCGCCAGGTAATTTAATAACTGTCTATCGCTCATGCCTCTTACTGTCGCGTTTGCTCTTTCTGTCTGGTAAGTTCCTTCTTCTGACGACTTTGCGCGGGGTAAAGCCTGCATAATATGGCTCCCCCATTCAAAGGCTAAAGTGGTAGCTACAGATTCAATAGCCGACTGCCTGTCCCATTGCTGTAAAATTTGAACAGGTTCTTTTAATACTGCTTTTGTACTGTCATCAGCATTTTCATAAGCTTTAAATAAAGCAGGCAGTAATACATCAAATGCGGTTAAGTACTTATCATAGCCTTTAGCAATAAGCTGATCCATAGTTAACTTTTTTACATCACTAAATAACCTAACCGCGTTTACACCACGGTAATTTTGCCCATCAGGCGCCATGTAAGCCGGATATTTGTTTTTATCAGGACTGCTGGCGCCTGATGAAGTAAAGGGCGTGGAATTGCAATTCTCAATCCATCCGGTGGCGGGGTTATAAACATGCACTATCTCATCAAGTGTATGTAACCCCTGCCATTCTGTTGATGTTACTGACCCGTCAACCGGCTGTGTCCAGTCAAGCTTAGGATCGCGCTTTGGCATAAAATTTCCATACCAAAAGGCAATGTTGCCCTGATCATCAGCATATACGGTATTATTTGTAGCGTTAGAGAGTAAGTTCATTGCTTTTTTATACTCACCCAAAGTATTGGCTTTAGTGATGAGCCATGATTCCAGTAAAGCCTTATAGGAGCGGTTATCTGCCTTTAAGGCTAACCATTTTCCGTTACGGCTGCCCAGTACCGGGCCATGATGGGTGTAATAACCGGTTATGGTACGCGAAACTATTTTATCGCCCTCTTTAACATTGATCACCAGTTTACGCTCGGTAACTGGTTTTTGCTGTCCGTTATATTCATAATACCATTTGCCATCCTTTTTGCTGACTTTTTCGGCATATAAATCGCCTACATCGGCATTGCTGGAGGTATGCATCCAGC
Organism: Mucilaginibacter sp.; assembly: GCA_028287805.1. Taxonomy (GTDB): domain Bacteria; phylum Bacteroidota; class Bacteroidia; order Sphingobacteriales; family Sphingobacteriaceae; genus Mucilaginibacter. The sequence goes on along the minus strand of JAQBOY010000350.1, from coordinate 6,817 downwards.
CGCAATGCTGGTTAAAGCCCTGATAAACAAAAAATTGCCCCCAGGTAACCGCTCCGTATACATTCAACCCCTCATTACTAACCAACTGCACTTCCGACCGGAAATAAAAAGGCACATGCGGATTAATATAGAGCATAGCATGGCCACTGGCCGTTTTTGAAGGGGATAGCGCAAAGCCATTAGAACCAATTTCCCGTTCATTTAAATCATCAAAACTCAATTTTGGGCTAATTGCCCCCATATCCGGCCCTGCCGCCTGGCTATAAAAGGTTTGTGTTTCTTTTAAGCTTAGGCCACCCGTTACCGTAGCCGATACGCTGCCATCGGTAAACATCAGGGCGTACCATGGTTCATAATGTTTAAAAACTGCTGGTTTTATTTCGGGGTGTTTGTACAGGTAATAATTGATGCCGTCGGCAAAAGAGTCCATTAATTTTTTAAACCATAACGGGCTGGCTTTATAGTCTTTAATCGCGTCGGCACTATCGGCAATTAATTGCAGCTGAATATCTGTAGAAAGTTTGCTTTCGCCCCCAACTTCTGCCTGCTTACCTATTTGATACAGGTAATTATCTTCTATCCCTTTAAAATTATCTTCACACTGGGTATACATCAACCCAAAAACAACAGCAGCATCTGTTTGGCCATATATATGAGGAACTCCCCAGTTATCGCGAATAATAGTTACAGCTTTCGCCTCCTGCTGGTAGCGGCTTAATTCGTGCCTGGTAAGCTTTTGTGCAAGCAATATTACAGGCATTATAACTAATAATAAAACGGGTAGTAGTTTCTTCATAAAATGACGATAAGAAGCCGAAATTTAGCCATTTTCACCTACTTAAAAAAATAGCAATAATAGCAAAGGCAAAGTTTCCGGTTTTTAAATATGTTAATTATTGCCTCTTAGTGTCAGTTGAATTTAAATTTTTTAATATTTACGGCTATAAATTATTAAATATTCATAAAAATTAATTTTAATTACTACAATTCGCAATAATGACCTATATTTGTTACGGATTTAAAATTTATCACATGAAAAAATCATTTATCACAATAGTTATAGCAGCGATATTTAGTGTAACCGCTTTTGCAGGTGATGGCGGTAAAAAGAATAATACAATAATAAACGGCGATGTTAATGTAACCTACGTGGCTTTAAATAATTTTAAAGCCAATTTTAAAGATGTTAAAAATGCAACATGGAAAATTACTGCTAATTGCCAAAAAGCAAGCTTTAATCAGGATGGCGTTTTAACAACTGCTTTTTATGATTTGAAAGGTGAATATTTAGGTTTCACGCAAAATATTGGTTATACAACCATTCCGTTTAGCGCACAGGAAGAAATTAATACAAAATATACCGATTATCCGGTTAAAGAAGTTATCAAATTTGAATACAATGGCGAAAATACTACTATTGAGCCCCTGGTATATTTTGTTGATATGAAAAAGGGAGATAGCGAAGTTGTATTAAAAGTTACACCTGATGCTAAAGTAACCTTTTATAAAAAAGTAAAATAATAGCCATAGCCCTCACATTAAAATATAAACGCCGGATCTGCATCCGGCGTTTTTTATTATAAAATAGTAGAACCAGTTAGCTATTACCCCGTTCATCTTCTTGTTACCCCGTGTAACTAACACCGAAAAAAGTTAAAATAAAAAAGGGGCAGCAAATACTGTCCCTTTTTTATTTTAAAACGTGTACTATAACTATTTCAAACTCTTTTTAGGAGCTAAAGGCAATAAAATAGCAGTTAGTAATACAACAACTTCTAATACGATTAACATGATTTTTGGTTTTAAATTAAAATACTTAACAATTTCTATGATACAATTTTGTATCTACAATACAGATCCCGGCTAAAAACATGCCATGTTGATAAAATTGATTTTTGGCGAAAAAAGTTGAAATTTTAAAATCGATAAACTAAAAAATTCATTTCAAAAAATCGGATATTTTTTATTTTTAATGATGATTTTAGGATTAAGAATTAAAAAAATGGCTTATAAAAAACAATAATTGCTGTTTTTTATAAAAAATCTGAAACAAGTTTATAAAAATGGTGCAATTGGAAATATTAAAAATATTCAGATCAAAAAAATCAAAATAAATATTTAAACCCGTCTGTTACCTATTTTAATATTTACAGATGCGATATTTTTAGAAAAAAAAAGATGATTGTTTTGCAATCATCTTTTTTTTATTCGGAAAAAACCAGAATAAGCCAATTTGTCATACTGCATGACAAGGATTAATTAACTGACAAAATAACATCAAAAAAACCTGACAAAACACTGCCAAATTCATCTATTGAGAAAACGTAGAGAAAAAACAGTTTTATATAGCTATGCCAAACTTATTTAGAAAACATTCCAAATTTGATTCTTAATAATAGCATGCCTCTATTAATTATATAATTGCTTTTGTGCCCTGTATAAATGATCAGTAGCCTGCAATATCTTGTCTTTTAGCTTAGGGTTATAGTTAGGATGTTGCTGCAAAAAATCTTTTACTGTTTGCCAGGCTTCTTTGCTCTGGTAGTTGCTGAATATAGCAGCCAACCATGATTGCGGGAAAAACACATCGCCTGTACGTTGAATTTCTTCAACCAACGCTAAACTTTTGGGTAAATATTTAACCGAGGTGCTTTGCCTTAAAGGATGATTTAAATAGGATAAGGCTGCGGTTACCCATGCCTCCTTTTGCCTGTTCTTTTGCTGCTGCAAACTATTAAAAAAGTCATCCCTTACTGCCGCATCCAATGATAGAGCCGGCATTAAAAATTCAAGGCGGTTTTTACGGTCGGTATTGGTTATCCTTTCTTCCTGCTGTTTTAAAATATGAGTTACGGTGTCACTCTTTAAAGCCAATGAAAGCGCGAGCGAAGTATAATCATCTTCATTGAGCTTAACCCCTGTTGGCGGTTTTTGTTGCTGCCATATTTTATACAGGTTACTACCGGCGCCCGCACTTAAATAAACATCCTGGTAAGCTTTAAAAAGAATTTTTTTATTGTTAGGCAAAGTAGCTTTCTGCATTGCATGCCATAAAGTTTCTTCAAGCGATTGAGCCATACTTTGCCTGGTTGCAGGCAAAATAAATTCCCAGTAAATATTAGTGGTATAGCCAGTTAACAACCTTAAATTCATTTCATTGTTTTCGGCTGCTATTCCTTTTGTATATAAAGCCAAGAGCTCATCCGGCTTAAAATATCTGCCTGCAAGCATATTCTCGTAAGCAGCAATGTAAGCGGATGCGCGCTGTAAAGGGCTTTCTATATCAAATAACCTGCTCTCGCTGTTTTTATCTGTCGGGAATAAGCCATACCCCAAACCGTCTGAATTAAATAAGATAAATAAAGGTTTATCAGCGCCAATAGCTTGTTGCAATTCTATCCTGTCGCGGTTCATATTTACGTAAATATCCTTTCTGTAATTAGGATAGAACAGGGTAACTGTAAATACCTGTGGCCAAATGCGTTTTGGCCCGCTCTCCGGAGTTTGAACAAGGGTGAAATGGCTGATCTTGTTGCGGCTATAGCTTATATCATAATTAAATACTGGTCTGCCCGGCTGGTTCACCCAAACCTTGTTCCAGTTATATAAATCTGTTTTGCTGTATTTGCTTAAAATAGCGATCAGGTCGTTCCACGTAGCGTTACTATAAGCATACTTTTTCAGGTATTCGCGTATACCTTTTTGAAAATTATCCTTACCCATTAATAATTCCAGTTGCCGCATCATGATAGGGGCCTTATGATAAATAATATTACCATACAGTGAACCGGCATCCTGCAAGTTGGAAAGTTGCTGACGAATAGGATTAGCACCGGGTGTACGGTCAACCCCGTAAGCTGCCGGGTAATGATCCTGCAAAAATTTAAGGTTAAAGGTTTCGCTGCCCATTAGCTTTTCTGTTACCTTATCGGCCATAAAATTGGCAAACACCTCCTTCATCCAAACGTCATTAAACCACTCCATGGTTACCATATCGCCAAACCACATATGCGAAGTCTCATGCGAGATCAAATTAGAGCGGGCAATCAACATGTCCTTGGTGGCGCCGTCATCTAAAAACAGGCTTGAGGCTTTGTACTGCACTTCACCGGGATGTTCCATACCGCCAAACTGGAAATCAGGAACACCCACAAAACCAACTTTTTGAAAAGGAAAAGGGATACCAGTCCAATCGCTTAAAAAATTGATGGCATCTTTATGTGCTTCAAATACCGAATCAACGCTCAACTTAATTTTAGCGGGATCGGTTTCGCGGTATAAAAACTCCATCTCCCTGTTGCCAATGTTCTTATTTACGTCAGTATACTTTCCTGCGGTAAATGAAAACAGGTAGGTTGGCAGTTTATCGGAGTTAGTAAATTTATAGGTGATTTGTTGCTCGTTAACAACAGAATCTTTTTTAATGCCATTAGCTAATACCTTCCACCCTGTCGGAACGGTTAAGGTCAGTAAAAAATTGGCTTTCAGATCAGGTTGGTCAAAACAGGGGAAAACTGTACGGGCCCGGTCGGGAACAAACAATGCATAAAGGTAATCGCTATTACGGTTAAGCGATGAATTACCGGCTATAAATTGCAGATCAACTTTGTTAATGCCCTGGTGAAGATATTGCTGATCAATTAACAAATGCTCGGTTTTTAAGTTAACCGGTATTTTTTTTCCGTTTACTTCAATTGCTTTTACGTTTTCCGCATCCTGTTTAAAATCCAGCTGTAATGGATGAGGAATTGCATTTAAATTAAAGCTGATACTTTCTGAAGCGTTAATAGCCGCGCTTTTCTCAGCAGGGACATCAAAATCAAGTGTATATTGAATATTACTGATAGTAGAATGCCGGTATACTGCCAGCTCATACGAAACACCCGGCTCAACTGCTATTGGTTTAATACTTTGCTGTGCATAAGCTACTGTGTTCAGACTGAATAACAATAATGTGCTTTTAAAAAATAACTTCACTTTATAATTCTTTTGTTGTTTAGTTTAAGTCGATAGGTTGTTTGCTAACCCTGTTAATTAATGCCCAACACCTGTATAATAGCTCCGTAACTCATCCAGGTCATTGTTGCCACAACAATCACCCCTGCTATAGTTAACCATACAGGTTGCTTATAATCTGCCACTATTTTTGACCGGTAAGCCGCCAGCAACATAATGCCTAAGGATAACGGCAAAATGAAACCGTTTATGGCCCCAACAGTAATTAAAGTTTTAACCGGCTTGCCGATAATTAAAAATATGATACAGGATATGATAATAAAACCTATGATAATTTGCCCGTTGAATTTTAATATAACCGGGTGAAAGCTTTTGATAAAGGAAACTGAGGTATAAGCAGACCCTACTACAGAAGAAATGCCTGCAGAAAACATCACCAATCCAAATAGCTTATACCCAAATGCGCCGCTTGCTAATTGAAATATCGAAGCGGCGGGATTATCAGGGTTTAGTTTCCCTCCTGCGCTGATCACACCAAATGCCGCTATAAATAAAAGGATACGCATTAACGACGCTAAACCTATAGCACCCAAAGCGCCCCGGCTTACTTTTGAAAGATTTTCTTTACCGGCCATACCTGCATCCAGCAAGCGGTGAGCGCCGGCGAAGGTAATATACCCTCCTACCGTTCCGCCAACAATGGTTAATACAGCGGTGAAACTAAAATGCGTAGGATTAACAGACCGGATCACGGCTTCGGCCAATGGAGGTTTACTAATATAAGCAACAAATAGCGCCAGCAGAATTTTAAGTCCGCCAAAGATTTTTGCAAATACATCCATCGCTTTACCTGCTTCTTTATAAACAAAAATACCGATAGCAATTATGGCGCTCATTATCGCACCCTGGCCAACGCTTACCCCCAACAATACATTTAAACCTAATCCCGCCCCTGCAATATTTCCTATATTAAAGGCCATCCCTCCTAAAAACACAAGGAAAGAGATAAAGTAGCCCAAACCCGGAAAAACCTTATTGGCAATTTCCTGTGCAGGTTGATCGGCAACGGCAATAATGCGCCATATATTTAATTGGGCTATAGTATCGAGGATAATAGAAAGCAGGATAACAAAACCAAAACTGGCACCAAGCTGAGCGGTAAAAACTGCTGTTTGTGTTAAAAATCCCGGACCGATAGCTGAAGTAGCCATCAAAAAAGCGGCTCCTATTAAAACACTCCAGTTATATTTCTTCATTACACAGACAGCGCTTTAATGCTGATACCTTCGCTTTTCAATTTTTCATTGATCATTTTAGCAAACTCAACAGGGTGAGCGCCGTCACCGTGCAGGCATAAAGTTTCCGCTTTTAATGGAATAGATTTTTTATTAACTGATATTACTTGTTGCTGCTTAACCATTAGTAATACCTGGTTGATGGATTGCTGTTCATCTGTTATTAAAGCATTACGCTGCGTACGTGGTGTCAATGATCCGTCATCCTGATAAGTACGGTCGGCAAAAACTTCGGAAGCGGTAACAATACCGGTTTTTTTTGCCGCTTCAATCATTTCACTACCGGCAAGCGCATACAATATTAAGGTTGAATCAAAATCATGCACGGCCTGTACAATAGCTTTTGCTAAGCCCGCATCTTTAGCGGCCATATTATATAAAGCACCATGCGCCTTAACGTGGCTGAGCTTTCCGCCTGCTGCTTTTACAAAGCCGAACAATGCGCCTATTTGGTAAAGCGTTAGCTGGTAAGCTTCATTTGCAGATATTTTCATCTCGCGCCGCCCAAACCCTTGCAAGTCAGGCAAACCCGGATGCGCGCCAATAGCTACGCCTTTTTTGATAGC
>JAQBOY010000345.1 GCA_028287805.1 Mucilaginibacter sp. | reverse complement strand
TGGGTATCATCCTGCACACCACTGGCCGAAATTCTAAATGCTTTAACGGCCCACTCCAGGTAAGCTGCCCAATCTTCCTTTCGTAGTGGCAACCCTTCCCTAATTGCAGGTTCATCAATCTGGATGATCTTAATTCCGGCACTTTCCAGGTCACAAACCTCATCGCGTATAGCTAAAGCAATTTGCGTACAGGTCTCTGATCGCGGCTGGTCATTCCGTACAAAAGACCATTGCAAAATGGTTACTGGGCCAGTTAACATTCCTTTCATCCATTTGGATGTTAGGGACTGCGCATAAGCAGACCATCTTACAGTCATAGGGCCCGGCCTTGATACATCTCCATAAATTATCGGAGGTTTAACGCACCGGCTGCCATAGCTTTGAACCCAACCGTTTTGTGTAAAAGTAAAGCCTGCCAATTGCTCACCAAAATACTCTACCATATCATTCCGTTCAAACTCACCATGTACCAGAACATCCAGATCAATTTCTTCCTGCCATTTTACTGCTTTGGCAGTTTCCTGTTCAATAAGGCTGTTATATTCAGCTGCTGTTAGTGCCGCTTTTTTATACTTAGCACGCCAGCTTCTTACTTCAGGAGTTTGCGGGAACGACCCGATGGTTGTTGTAGCAAATAAGGGCAAGTTCAACAATTGCTGCTGTTGGTGCTTCCTTTGCGGGAAAGCATTATTCCGTTTTGCATCTTTTTCTGTTATATTATCTACGCGCTGTTTAACCGCCTGGTTGTGAATGAGCGAAGAACTCCCCTTGGTTGCATTCGACTGTCTATTTTCTGCTAATTGGTGCTGATCACCCGCACCCATTCTACCTGATGATAAATTTTTAAGTATCACCACTTCCTTCACCTTTTGTTTGGCAAAAGCCAGCCATTGCTTAATTTCCGGCGTTAACACATCCTCATTGGTTTCGTTATCCAAATCGCAAGGGGAATGTATTAAAGAGCAGGATGGAGCTATCCACACTCGTTCGGAACCCAACATTTCTTTTGCTTTTTGTATGATGCCAAGCGATTGTTCAAAATCATTTTTCCATATGTTGCGTCCATCAACCACTCCTAAAGAGAGGATTGTTTTTTCGGGCAGATGTGCAATCACATCGTCCAGTTGTTGTGGCGCTCTTACCAGGTCAATATGTAATGCATCAACCGGTAAAGAAGCAGCTAATCCGGTGTTGTTTCCTAAGCGTTCAAAATAGGTAGTCAGTACAATTTTTAAATAAGGAAATGCAGACCGAAGCTGCTTGTAGGTGTCTTTGAATACCTGCTGCTCTTTTTCACTCAGATCAAGCGCTAAAAATGGCTCATCAAATTGCACCCATTCTGCACCTAAGCCTTTAAGTCTGTGAAGTATTTCAAAATAAACCGGCAATACGTTTTTAATCAGGTCGATTTTTTTAAACCCCGCCTCTTTTTCTTTACCTAACAAAAGGTATGATACCGGACAAATTAATACAGGCTTGGTAACAATGCCATATTGTTTAGCTTCATAAAATTCATCAATAATTTTAGTCGAAAATAATTTGAACTGCTGGTCCTTATAAAATTCAGGAACAATGTAATGGTAATTGGTATCAAACCATTTGGTCATTTCCATTGCCACTACATCCAAACCATGCTGCTGGTAACCCCGTGCCATTGCAAAGTACAGGTCCATCTCTTCATTCCCTTTTTTTAGAATAACTTCATGATAGCGTTTGGGAATTGCGCCAAACATTAAGGAATGATCCAATACCTGGTCATAATAGGAAAAGTCATTTGATGGAATCAAATCAATACCAGCATCCTTTTGTAGCTGCCAGTTTTCATGACGAATGCTTTTACCTGTGGTCAACACATTTTTTAGTCCTGTTTTGCCTGCCCAATAGTTTTCGCAGACTTTTTTTAACTCACGTTGGCTACCAATTCGCGGGTAGCCGAGATTTTGCGTTAGCATTTCTTTTAATGATTAAATGAATAAATCGGTTAAAAGCTCTTCAGCTAAACTTCGCAATGCTTGGGATAAAACAGGATAGAAGGAATGGAGAACGCAGACAATTGCAGAGGCAACTGCCTCAAATAGTAACGAATCATACCTGACCAAAAGCTTCATACCGCGAAAGCATTGTCAATTCAGTATATGGCAGGTCTCCTGACTTGTAACATTTTTGCCGTCCTTCCCATCCGCCTATAAGGGACAGTGGACATTATGGGGCAAAAACCTCTTGTGTTACTTACAGTTGCGCGACAGTTCGTGATTTACACACGATTCCCTATTAATCTACAATTAAGTAAAACCTATACCGGTTGATGAAGGAAAGTAAAGAACTTACACTACAAATGTAGGTAATATATTCCCATGAAACATGGCTTCATTTTTTTATTGGCAAATCTACTTCCCGAATTTTATTCAAAAGAAAGAGGTCGTTTTAAAACGACCTCTTTCTTAACTATCAAAACCTATAGTTTTAAATTGCTGAAGTATCCCCCCTAATAATTCCTATAAGGAGCGCAATAACAGCAATAGCAAGTAAAACATGAATCAATCCACCTGCTGAATAAGCAAATACACCTATCGCCCATCCAATTACGAGGATTACAGCGATAATATAAAGTAGTGATCTCATAGTGTTGTTTTTTTAGTTAAACCTATTAACTGTGGCTAAATAATCGTGCCAATTATATCTGTTTTATAAGATTCTTTTTAAATGAAGGTTTTTGTTTAGAATAGCATACATTAATTACAATTATGTAGTGCACCTCTGCAATCTTAAGCGTTTGCCGCTATTTTTTTATCGTGCAATGGCAAGATAAACCAAAATGTACTGCCTATATCTACTTTACTTTCAACCCCTATCTTACCATTATGACGCTGAATAATTTCAGAACACAGGTATAGGCCAATGCCAAATCCAGCTATATTTGATGTGCTTTTGTTTTCTACTCTATAATAACGATCAAAAAGGTTTTCGAGGTGTTGCGGCTTAATGCCCATCCCCTCATCTTTTACACTTATCCGGGCACAATTATTTACTATTTCGCACTTTACCTCTATTAGCATGCCCTTAGGCGAATATTTAATTGCGTTGCTTAAAAAATTGGTGATTACCTGGCTTATTTTCTCTCTGTCGGCATGTACCCGCACATTATCGCAGGACAATAAGGTAATGGTATGATGTTGAGAAACAAGCGATGCTTCATCAATGATTTCTTTTACCAATTTATTCAGATTAAAAAACTGCTTATGAAGTTGTATTTTACCCGATTCAAGACATGCAAGACTTAAAAAGCCATTAATCAGGCTATTCATTTTGTTTACTTGTGTATCAATCTTCTTCAATAAGTTAATTATAAAACCGTCCTCCTTCTGTTTAAGCTTAGTACCAACAAATTGCACATATGCCTTAAGTGACGTTAACGGGGTTTTCAGCTCATGGTTTACCATAGCTATAAAATCGTTTTTCCGCAGCTCATCTTGTTTCTCTTCAGTAATGTCCGTAATTACACCCGAGTAGTTAGAAAGGTTTGATTTGGCATCGTCATTAAGTTTGCCAACTGCCCGTACCCAACGTAGCTTTTGGTCATGAAAACCGATAATAGGGAACTCCATATTAAATCTTACGCCGCTATCTAAAGTAGCTTTTACCGCAGCAATTACCTTATCCCGGTATTCTTCAACAATTTGATTTACAGCAATATCATAAGGCATAGGGTCATCCTGATAATATCCAAATAATTGTTTTAACCGGGGCGACGGCATGAATGTTTTGGTTTTCATATCAATGTACCAGGTACCAACGTTTGCTGCTTCTATAGCAAACCGCAGCATTTCTTCGGCTCTTTCTTTTTCCTTACGGGCTATCACCAGGTCGGTTACATCATTGGCTACAATCATAATAGCATAAGCAGACCCTGTTTCATCCAATAAAGGATAATAGACAAAATTAAAGTAGATATCTTTAAGCTGGCCTTCATCTTCTACTTCAACTTTTGTTTCATTGCCATAATACGGTTTGCCGGAAGTGTAAACATCATCAAGAAGCTTTAAAAAAACCTGTCTTTCCAATTCAGGCAATGCGCGGGCAACAGGCATACCAATTACTGCTGTTGTTTTACCAAATATCTTTAGTATAGTTTCATTTGCCGATTCTATAATAAGCTCCCTTCCTGTTAGCATAGCTAAAGCTACAGGTGCTTTTTGCATCATATTGCTAAAGCGGATGTCACTTTCATTTAGCGTATCTTGCAGTATCGATTTGTTTTTTTCAGGGATGCCCGCCTTTTTACCGTTTACTGCGGGTTCGTCATTTGCAGCCCGCGGTTCACAAACAATAAGGCTATGATCCATATCCTGTTGCTGCTCGTATGTCTTTATTCTGGATAATCTAAGTTCAACCTCTTCCATAACTTGCTTAGCCAACCACCTTAGCACTCTTTCGTCTTGTTTTGTGAAATCTTTCGGTCCTTTATCTGCAATACATAATGTTCCAATCTGATATCCATCATAGGTGATCAAAGGTGCGCCGGCATAAAACCGCAAGCCAAATTGATTTGTAATATTTGATCTTAAAATTAAATCAGATTCTTTTAAAGTGTCTTTAAATACTGTAACACCGGGCTTAAGTATAGCAAGCGCACAAAGACTAATTGCACGATTTACATTGGTAACTTTTCCTAAACCGATATTTGCTTTAAGGAATACCCGTTCTGCATCTACAAAGGAGATGAACGCAACAGGAACTTGAAATATTTGGGCAGCTAATGTGGCTATTTTGTCAAAGTTAACCTCAGGAGGGGTATCAAGGATATGGTACCTTTTAAGCGCAAATATTCGATCGAGGTCATTATCCGGGATAATATTTGCTCCAAAAGTGTTATCTATCCTCATATTAGATAGTTATGATGAGATACAGCATTTAAAGTTAATAATAGTTCCTGATTTGAAAAAATTATTTGTGATTTTAGTTGAAAATTAAACAAATTTCTTTGGGGTTTAGTGATGGTGCCGACGGTTCCGTTTTTTTGGGTGTGGTTTGGCATCATATTGGTTGTTTTATTGGTATAAATTTCTAAACTGCAACATGAAAGTAATTACTAACATAACAGGCGGATTGGCTGGAGCCTTAGCTTTAAATATATTACATGAAACGATTAAACGCTTTGATGATAATGCCCCCCGTATTGATTTGGTTGGAGAAGAGGCTATTAGCAAAGGGATTGAGCGTGCCGGTGCAAAACCATTAAAGGGCAAGAGCTTGTATGCGGCTACACTGGCAGGCGACCTGCTTAGTAACGCTTTATACTACAGTATGATTGGCTTAGGCAAAAAAGATTATCTGCTATTACGGGGCGCAGCTTATGGACTATCTGCAGGAATTGGCGCCCTGGAGTTAACAAAACCACTTGGTTTAAATGATGCTCCAATAACCCGTACTAATAAAACAAAAGTGTTAACTGTAGCCTGGTACCTGTTTGGTGGTATTGTTACTGCATTAACTATAAAAGCGCTGCGGAATAAATAATTAAATTGGATGCTCCTCGTCACCTGTCCAGCATATTGTGTTAGTTTTTAGTTCCCAAAACTGCTTTAATAAAGGAAAACTTACGTTTATGGGGAGAATTCATCCTGTTAACGCCTCTGCAATCAGCAATACTTATGATTAATCTATTTTCTTTTTAAATAGGAGAAATTGCTTATTTAGAACGTTTTAAAAATAATTATATATTTATAAAACAATAACATGTTTTAATTGTAGTGCCATGAATCCTAATTAACAGCAACTAAATTAAAGCCGTGACCTATCGACAATATTATATTAAACTTATCAGAGATATAACCGAAACCGAAAAATTTATAGAACAGAAATATAAAGAGTTAAACGGAGACAATGTATACCTTAAAGAGGTGAAGCTGGATGCATACCTGGATTTACAAAATGAGCTATCTTTATTAATGAGTAAATGTGATAAAGTCGCACAGCTAATCACTTCCCGACAAGTAAAATCTACAGATGAAGTAAGCGCTGATACATTGAGATTTTTACCTGGTAATATAGGCACGGTGTAAACAAACTAAAAGGGCATATTATATACGGTTTAAAACCTGCTATAACATGCCTGATTGCTGTTTGTTTTTGTCGGGATGGCGGGATTCGAACCCACGACCTCCAGCACCCCATGCTGGCGCGATACCGGGCTACGCTACATCCCGAACTGTTAACTTCTACATTAAAACCCTTTCAATCCTCCGCTTTAGGTGTTTTACCATCTAACGGCTGGGTTAAAAAATGTATTTCTTTATAATGTAGTTATAATGGTAGTACACAAGGCGTACACAATTACGATGCAAATATAATCTTTGCTGTTAAATTTTCTATTTCTCCATAACTGATTTTGATTAAGTGAATAGTTTGTGGTTAATTTGTTGGTTTAGCCAAAGCCTGATATTTTCAATTGAATTATTCTTACCACTAAAAGCGTATTTAACATGGAACAGCATAACAATTTTAACTTATCTGGAAGAAGAGAATTCTTGACAAATGCTACCATACTGGCAGGATTCTCCATCATAACGGCTCTGCCGGGCATCGGTCTCGCTCAAAATTTAAGTTCTGCAACCACTACTTTCACCGTAAAACAGGTAATTGATATTATTTTAAAAGAAATTCCTAATGCTCCCTTTGCCAAAACTGTTGACCAATTACGATCAGGAAGTTTAGACCAGGAAGTTACTGGTATTGTAACTACGATGTTTCCGACCATCGAAGTCATTAACAAAACTATCAAAGCCGGGGCTAACTTTATCATTGCTCATGAAACGCCTTTTTATAACAACGAAGATGAAACAGACTGGCTGAAGCAAGATGATGCCTATCGTTACAAAGTCGAATTACTCAATAAAAACAAGATTGCCATATGGCGCTTTCACGATTACTGGCATTCCCATCAGCCAGATGGTATTATTACGGGAAATTTAATTAAGCTGGGATGGGAAAAATATTATGATGCTGGTACTCCCAGAATGATCACCTTACCCAACCCGATGCCATTACAATCAATTGTTACCCTGGTGAAGGAAAAGTTAGAAATTCCTTCCGTACGTGTGGTAGGCAATTTAAAGCAGCCTTGCAGCAAAATTTACCTCGCCTTTGGTTATATGGATAGTAAAAGACAGATAGCGGCTATTGACAAAGATAAACCTGATTTGATTTTAAGCGGCGAAACGCGGGAATGGGAAACCGTAGAACGGGTTCGTGACGGACAACAAATGGGGCAAAAAACTTCGTTGTTGGTACTCAGTCATGCCGTTAGTGAAGAAGCTGGTATGGAGTATGCGGCCAACTGGTTGCAGCCAAAGATTCCGGGTATTAAGGTAACCCATATTGCGAGCGGAAGTCCTTTTCAGTACTTATAAATAAAAAAAGCATCTTACATTATAAACGACCAAAGCTCCCAAATGCGCTGCATGATTATAAGGGTAAGATAAAAGAACTTTCAATACATTAATGGACACTAATTAAAACAGGCCGGATGTGGAAACGGTTCGTTTAATCAGGTTATCCAACAATATCACCTTCAAAGCAAATACTATTTCCTGGTACTACTTCGATTTCGTGCATGTAGGATTGCCTGTTCCAACTCCATTCCTGTTGAAAAACGATTGGGAGTAAAAGTGATTTATAAAAGTACCGGGCAAAATTGTTTTCAAAAGCCAACATTAAATTAATGTTCGTTTATAGTTTTAGTAAAAAATTTTTCATTTGAGTAAAATATATAAAACTTTAATCCTCCATCTAAGTTATAAGTATAATATTTAATACATTCTATCTTATATTTTTTGTATTAAAATAAGCAATCTTACTATTGACATGAATATGCCCAGGTTAAATTTAGTGTGTGTGATTGATGATGATGAACTTATCAGAAGGGTTTTTGAAATGCTAATTGCTAACTATAACATAGCG
>JAQBOY010000246.1 GCA_028287805.1 Mucilaginibacter sp. | reverse complement strand
GGCTAAAATACGTTCGAATGAACTTTTTGCAGAAGCGATGAAATAAGCGTAAATTGAGGGTATGGAAGAGTCGGAAAAATCAAACCGGATCGTTGAATCGCGGATGAAGCTGAAAGCCCGTTTTGAGGAGAAGATGAGGAATACGCCCTCGGTATCTGATGGTGCGCCCAAAGGCTCTGGCCCGGTTAACCGGCATGGTATGCCGGCTATTCCTATAGGGCAAACGGTGACGGTGAAGTGGCCGGTTTTAGATCTGGGTCATCAACCGGATATTCCACTAAATCGCTGGACACTAACTATTGACGGGGCTGTGGAGAACCCGGTTAAACTGAGTTGGAAAGAATTTTTAGCCCTGCCGCAAACCGACGACACTTCTGATTTTCATTGCGTAACCACCTGGTCTAAATTGAATATGCACTGGAAAGGCGTTAGCCTGCTGGACCTGGCGGCATTGGTACATCCTAAGGAAACGGCGACACATATTTTATGTTACGGCTATGATAAATACACTACTAATCTTTCTTTGGAAGAGGCCCTGAAACCGGATGTGCTGCTGGTGCATACCTTTGAGGGGCAGCCTTTGGCGGTGGAGCATGGCGGACCAGTACGGATGATCACACCACAGTTGTATGCCTGGAAGGGTTCCAAGTGGATCAAACGGATCGAATTTTTGACGGAGAATAAGCTGGGGTTTTGGGAGAAAAATGGTTATTCAAATACGGCTTATCCGTGGAGGAATGATCGGTATAGTGATTGATTGATTTATAGCAAACAACGGCCACTGACCTGGTTGATGAAGGCCTTTTCCTGTCGTTATTTTATTTTTTTTCCGAGAGTTCATGAACGCTCAGATTTGAGGTATTTAGAGTTGCTTTTAAAGAATTTTATTAAAGGAGTTGAACTTCAGAACCAATTAAGGAATTTTTAAATTGACATCCTCTACAGGCACATCCCAATGTGCTAAGACTAACTCAAAGCGGTGTTGCTCTGCTTCTTCATAGCTTTTCTGGTCGGGATAAAGTTGTTTTTTAAATGGGTCGGTAATGCTATAATCAAATGCGAGGTGTTCCGTTTTGAAAGTCAGTGTTACCTTGAAATCCCATCTGGTATCCTCTCCGCTATGAATGATTGGTGTTTCTGCTTTAATACTTAAAACATCGCCTTTTTCCTGCAACTTTTTTAAAAGCGGATAATGATTTTTTTTCCACAAAGCTATAAATTCATCTGCATGGCCCCATTTCAATTTGTAATAGTTTTCAATAGTAATGCTATTTGCAGTTGTTGTTTGAGCATAGCCTTTTAATCCCGTTAGCGATAGGAAAATCAGCATAAATAATACCGTTATTTTTTTCATGTTAATATGTTTTTGATAAATAAGGCGTTTGTCTGAGCAGGTGGAACAATTCCTGAGTTTTTTTAATTCCTGCATTTCCATTCAGACTAAAATACCAGAATTCCTCTAAATCACCATCATTCATTGACATTTGTGTTACGCCCTGTGATTTATGCTCGGCAATTTCCCAGTTAGCAATAATCTTATAATTTATTTTATTCCTGAAGCTAAAGCTTGCAGTGCGATCTATGCTAAATAAAGGGGTATCGGTTAGCGTTTGTGTTTCTTTGTAGTTGTTATAGGATGAAAATGTTAAAACCGCGTCTGCCTTATTACGTGTTTCTGCTCCAAGTATAACCGCCTGTTAGTTATCATAAGACTGGTAACGGCATTTAATGTTAACAATGCAGCTGCTTTATGCTGCCCATGTGTGCCAGGCTCAGGTAACAGGCAGAAAACGAAATCATAATGATTTTTTTCTAACACTTCATTCAAATGCTTTTTGACTATAGGAACGTTCCAGCTTGTATCCAACGGCTCTCTTTCATTCAAGCTATAATGAGCATCTTTTTGATCCAAAAAATAATAATTGGAAATTCCCAGTATTTTGCCTGCATTTTTTAATTCTTGCTTACGGATATGCGGAAGACTACTTCTTCCAATTTTCTGGTTAGTTAATTCCAGTCCGTAATAGTTTTCTGCAAGTGTAGCGTATTTATATCCGGCTTCCCCATTGGTTATTACAAACAGGTCAACAGTGCCGTGTTGTTCTTTAACGATCTTATAGAGCGTTACTGAAAAGGTGCTTTCATCATCGGGATGAGCCATTACCACCAGTATACGCGGGCCGCCGATTAAATTTTGAGCGCTTAAATTTCCAGAATAATCGTTTACAACAAGCAAGATCAAAACAAGCAGGAACAACCGGGGCATTACATTTTTCAAATACTTACCCTTTCATATATAGTTAACAGTTTTTCAAAAACATAATCCAATTCTTGTATTGTATTAAATTTACTCAATGAAAAATGAACCAGGTCGGAATCACTATTACTCTTAGAAGAAACAGAAATATGGTAATCATCTAAATACTGGATCAGCGTTTGGCACTGAATTGTCTTTGGGAATTCTACAGTTAGAATAGCGAAGTGGCTTTTACCCAGAACAGCAGAATTGCCTACGAACCGGAAATCTGATAGGCCATCCAAAAAGCAGTTGATTAATCTTTTCTTCAAATTTTCTATGTATTCCCTCCTTTTAGCCAGGTCGCGATAGGCAATTTCCAATGCTTTTGTCATACCAACGGCATTAGTTACATCGTTAAAATCCTTATCATATTTAAGTTTCGAAAGGTTTGCCAGGTTCCGGCTGTATAAAAACCCAATTCCACTTGGGCCGTAAAACTTATCTGCCGAAGCTGTCAGGAAATTTAATTTAAGCTTGCTTAGGTCATAACGGTATTGTCCAAGGGTTTGGATAGCGTCTATATGTAAAAGTGCCTTATAATGCTCACAAAGACCACTTATTCTTCCAATATCATTTAAGTTACCTGTTTCAATATTGGCGTGCGAGACCGAAACAAAATTGCGGGTATTGGTTCGCAGCAAATATTCGAGGTGATTTATGTCTATAGTACCATCGCCGTTATGCTTAACATAACTGATCCGGGTATCCTGCTTCCTTTGTAAAAGGCTAAGGGTTTCTAATACGGTAGGGTGTTCATACTTAGTGGTGACCACATGGTCGATACCGGTGCTTTCAACTGCAGATAGGATGGCTACCCTTATCGCCTCATTTCCCCCGGAGGTAAATGCAATTCCTTCCGGTTGGACGTTTAAGCATTGAGATATCTTCAGCCGGCATTTCTCAATAGCGGCATATGCTTCCCTTCCGTGTACGTTTTGAGAGCCTGGATTACCATGCCGGGCTTTCAGGTATGGAACCATCGCATTAAATACTTCATCATCAAGCGGCGTACCCGAAATATTATCTAAGTAGACTCTCATGTCATTTAATTTAATTAAGAAACCTATATCAGAAAGCCGGAGGAAAAAAATTAAAATTCAGCAGCAGCAAAATCCGAAAATTACATCCCTCCGGCGTTTCTGTATAAGTAAAAAACTAATATGATTCACTTAATTATTTATTTTCATAAATAATTGAGGTCAAAAACGGATTCGAACCGCTGTAACGGGTTTTGCAGACCCGCGCCTAACCACTCGGCCATTTGACCATTTATTTAATTTTATATTGACTTTGTAATGATTTTTTTCGCTTCGGTGGCTTCAGGCACTTCAATCAATTTACCCGATTTTACATCATAGATACAGCCATATAATCGTAATATCTGTAGATACTAACGGGTGCCCTCCGGATGCGTCCAACGTCTTCTATTACACTTTCTACAAAGTTGGTAATGGTTAAAAAATTCAAGGCTGCCATTTTGCAGCAGATTTTGATTGTTTGACATCATATAATTTATTAGGCAGACTTGCTTTTCAACTCATACACTGAATTAGGATAAAGCGCATCCAATAACGCTTCCGAGGGAATGCCTTCTTCCAAAGTTTGATCCACATGGTCAAAAATTATCTGGCGGCTTGCATCTAAAATATAAGTAGCCAGCAAAGGGATATTAACCTCAATCCCAGGATAGCGGTTCCAGGCCGGGTCATGATCAGCATAAACTTTCAATTGTTTAGCAACCTGGTTATCCTGGTCATAATAGAAGTTAAGGTATAAACTATGGTTCCAGATAATTTCCTCCAGCGTATTGTCCATAGCATCCGGGGTTATGATAAGAATGTTTCCTCCAAGTGCATTTACTTCCCGTTGAAGTTTATTGAGCTGTTTTAAATGGTTGAGCCCGTATTCCTGCCACTGTGAGCTGTAAAAGCTAATAACTAATGGCTTTCCCGACAACTTGCGGAATACAACTGAGCTTTGGGTCGCTCCGCCCTTAAAGGCCTGCTGCCTGTTAATATTTTCCTTTTTCAAGATCAGGTCATAGACATAATTTCCTGTCTTTAAAGGCTTAATTGATTCTCTTTTTTCAAATGGAATTTCTAATTCGGCAATCAATTCACTCAAATCGAAAGAGGCGGTGCGTTTATTACGAGCTATCATATATTGATTTTCTAAAGGTGTTTTAATACAAAAAGGGCCTTTCTATAGTGAAAGGCCCTCAATTTCTTATTTAAATAATAGAGAACACTTTCAACATCGGCCGGGCATGGGGCAACAACCACAACACATCCCGCTGGCGTTAAAAGAAATATTTATTTGATTAATTTTTGTCATTTACTCTGCAAATATATAAAAATATCTATTAAATCAATAGACTAAATAGTATAAATTTATTTTTATACATTTAATACTTAAAATACACCTAAAATGAAAATCCTAAAACTAACCCTAATAGCAAAAAAAGTGGTGTGATCTGTAATGTTGTTATTGATAGCAATGGCAAAATTGCTTATTTGACAAGGTTATATGACACTAACGAATTTAACACGATGATAAAAGCCATTGACCAGTTAGTTAATGAGCCGAGGGATACGCAATGTTAAGGAAGCGTATTACCTTATCAGTAAAAAGAAAGTAAAACCATCGCCGTTTACGTGGAAGTGGGCTTCGCAAGCCTGCCCCATTTCTCCCATGCCTTTAAACAGCTATATGGCAAAAATCCTTCTGCCACTATAGTTATCTTGCGATATCCAGTTATTGAACAATTTCTTTATTAAATTTATTCCGGTATTCATTAATAAACAGTTATAACAAAGGGTAAAAAATAATTTCCTGCCATGTCATTTCAAGCATACATAGACAACATCAAAGCAAAAACTGGTAAAACACCAGCTGATTTTAAAGAACTTGCAGCCCAAAAAGGATTGCTTAAAGAAGGAACAAAAGCCGGAGAAATTGTAGCATGGCTAAAAAAGGATTATGAATTAGGGCATGGCCATGCGATGGCTATTTATGCAAC
>JAQBOY010000302.1 GCA_028287805.1 Mucilaginibacter sp. | reverse complement strand
CTCGTGGGAAATCCAGTTTTTTATTATCCAGCCACCAGGGCGAATAAATATGCACACTGCCTACACCGTCTTCATTATATCGCTTACGATCTAACAGCTGCGGAAGGAAGCCGCCCATACTCGCTCCGGTTGAATCATGCAGATACTTGCCAACAATACCGCTGCTGTTAGCGAGGCCAGCAGGGTGCTGTGCCGATTTTGAATTAAGCAAAATACGTGCAGACTCGCAAGCGCTTGCCCCTAATATGACTATTTTTGCGCTAACATGATATTCCTGCAAATCACCTTTACTTACATACGATACCCCGGTTGCTTTACCATCAGGCCCGGTGGTAACTTCCCTTACCATGGCATTAGGAATCACTTTTAAGTTACCTGTTTTAATTGCAGGAATAACCAGGCAGGAAGATGCTGAAAAGTCGCCATAAATTTTACAGCTGCGTCCACACTGGCCACAATAAAAGCAGGCATTCCTGTCCTTGTTACCAGGCAGGGCCTCAGTTAAAACAGAGCCGCGTCCGGTAATAACTTTTACACCGGCTTTAGTAGCGCCTTTTTTTATAAACAGTTCATTAAGCCTTGGTTTGGGTGGCGGCAGGTAAATACCATCGGGTTCATTTTCTAACCCTTCAACCGTGCCATATATACCAATCATCCGGTCAACCTTATCATAAAAAGGTTTTACATCGTCATAGCCAATAGGCCAGTTATCGGTTAATCCGTCATAATCATGCCCTTTAAAATCCCTTGGGCCCATGCGCAGGGATATGCGCCCCCAATGGTTGGTACGGCCACCCAGCATACGTGCCCGGAACCAGTCAAATTGAGTATTATTTTTAGTGGTATAAGGTTCCCCTTCCAGGTCCCAACCACCATAGGCGCCGTCAAAGTCGCCAAAGGGCCTGGTCGTTCCCGCCCCTCTTCTTGGAGATTCCCACGGAAATTTTAATTGCTGGGAATCTTTAGCCGGGTCAAAAAACGGACCGGCCTCCAGCATTAATACTTTTAACCCGGCATTAGCTAAAACATAACCTGCCATGCCCCCACCGGCGCCTGATCCAACAACCACGGCATCATAGGTTACCCCTGATTTTTTTATTTGAAAATCAATCATTGATTAAATTATAGCTGTTTGATTTTAATATTACGAAACTTAACTTCTGCACCATGTGCCTGCAATGCGATATGGCCCTTGGCATAGGCGCCAAAGTTTTTCCAGTTTTTGAATTTGCTGTTGTTAAGCATGGTTTGCCATTCATCACTGCCCATTTGTGTTTCCATTATTTTAACATTATTTAACCAGAAAGTAAGATGGCCGTTTTGTTTACGGATTACTGCAGTATTCCACTCATCGTAAGGTTTAACTACATTCTGTGAAGGAGCTTTCATATCATACAATGATCCGGCCAGGTGATTTTCCTTTTTATTGTCACCTGCGTTAATATTATCTAATACCTGCATTTCTATACCAGTTTGATAAGTGCTATGAAACGCTGTATCCTCATGCACACCGAAGATAATACCGCTATTACCGCCTTTGGCAATGTTCCAATCAACCGAGAGTTCAAAATTTTCGTACTCATTATCTGTTACCAGATCTCCCTCACCTTCAGTTTGAGGAGTGTGCATTAAGGTGCCATCAACAACTTTCCAGGCAGCTTCTGCCGTTGGTTTAAGATAAGTATGCCAGCCTGTTGTTGTTTTCCCATCAAATAATGCCTGATAGTCTTGCATATCATTCTTTTTTGATTGAGCGAATGCCGCAAAATGTAAAATACTGAGTAGTACAAATCCTGAAATAAGTTTTTTCATTGGTTATAATTTATTAATGTAAAGCAAGATGACAAATTCAATTTACATTGATATTCCTACCTACGTTAAATAATTGGTACATATAGGGTTAATTTTTCATAGGGATAATCACTCCTAATTAACATAATAATTAATAAACAAGTATAAACAAAAAGAAATTTTATCAAAAAAATTAATAATATTTACGCAGATTGCCTTATGGCAACTTAACAGTTCGCTATGCATGTTAGCTTATTATAAGCCACTTAAGTTAAATTATCAATCCTTTTCTCCAGGCATACTGTAACCGTTTCCCCCGCTTCTTTCCTGATTACTTTGCGAACGTCAGCTTTTACCGGCAGCAGGTGCGTACCATTCCCTATGGCCATAAATGAACTTCGGAAAGTGTGTCCATCAATTGTGCCCTCCACTTTTACAAGGCCACGGGTTCCAAAAAAATCAACTGAATCAGGCCATATTACATAAGTCCAACCACCTTTATTAAGACTTTTTTGCAAAGTTGCGGTGAACTGTTTATTTAAAATGGTTATCATCCAATAAAATTTACTCTATAAGTAATAAAGGTAATGTTTAATTTAAAACACCTTTAAGTCCATAACAAAAGATAATTTCAAAAGTTTAAAACCGGTGAATTCTGTACAATCATTACAACCCTAATCGTACCCTTAATGGTTCACGATAAGTATTGCCAATAGGTATTTTTTCGCCATTAATAATCAATTGGTGAACTTCTATGGTACTGATATGCTTCACTGCCACAACAAATGATTTATGTACCCTTACAAATTCGCCAGCCGGTACCAGGTCAAAAATATCTGTCATATTTTCACGGATCAGTATTTTTTTATCTTTTAAATAAACAGTGATATAATTACCGTCTTTTTCTAAATACATGATATCGCTAATTTTAACCTGATAGGTTTGTGAACCGCTTTTAATAAACACGGTTTTCGCCATCTCATTTTTACCGGTTATTGTAGTTTTTGTGGAAGCCAGACTTTGAGCTTTGTTAACCGCGGTTAAAAATCTTTCGAAGGTTATAGGCTTCAACAAATAATCAATAGCATTCAAATTGTAACTTTCAACCGCGTAATTGCTATAGGCGGTGGTAAAAATAACCATAGGCTTAACCGGAAGTGTTTGTATTAATTGTAAGCCATTAATATCGGGCATATTAATATCCAGAAAAATAAGATCGATCTTTTCACTATTTAAAAACTCAATAGCTTTAACAGGTTCACGAAAGGTAGCCTTTAAACAAACCAGGTCACTCTTTTGGCAATACCGTTCAATAATTCCCAATGCTTTAGGTTCATCATCAATGGCTATACAGTTTATCATTCTAAATCAATTTTAAGCTCAACGATATACTTATCCCCGTTACTGTTTATCATCAGTTCATATTTATCAGGGTACAATAATTCCAGCCTTCTTTTCACATTTTCAAGACCGATGCCATTAGTATTGTCATCCATTTTTTTTACAAAGCTATAGTTTTTGTTTTCGCACCTAAATAATACCTGTTTATCAAACAAGGATACATCCATATCTATTTGCCAGGGCTGACCAATCAAAACGCCATGCTTAAAGGCATTTTCCACAAACGGAATAAATATCATGGGTGCAATAAATAAACCGGTAACATCCGCCGGATAATTAAATACTACCCTTACCTCATCATCGGCATACCGCAATTTGTTCAGTAATATACAATTTTTCAGGTATTCAATTTCTTTCTCCAGGGGCACTATTTCGGCATTGCTCTCATAAATCATATAGCGCATCATTTCAGAGAGTTTTGAAATGCCTTCGGCCAGCTCATCATTTCCTTTATCCTGTGCCATCGAAAAAAGATTATTCAGGGTATTAAAAAGAAAATGAGGATTGATCTGCGATTTTAGAAATTTGATCTCCGTGCTCAGTTGGTAAGCCGCCAGTTGCTTGCGGATGAGCTCATTATTTACCCAGGCTTTTGAAAAAAAATAGGCGATGGAACTCCCCAAAGTAAACAGGAAGATCATTAATATGGTAACCTGCATATGCCACCAACTATTCCTTACGAAATCAGGAATGCCTGTTAATTGAGAATTCGGAATGCTATGGTTCCGGGAGTCCAGCAGGTATCCAACAATAAAATAATCTACAAAAAATATAAAAGCAAACCATGCGGCAACTACCGCAATTTGCTGGTATCCGTTTCTCCATTTTACTGTTTTTTTAAACAGCCAAAAAGCGTTTGAATAAAACAGCAACATCAAAAAACCTATAATAACAAAAGAGTACGGATGGAGCGAGGTTTTAACATTTCGCTGCATCACCATGCCGCTATGGTTCGTCTGTATCCTTATGGTAAAAGAACTTAATGAGCCTATAACACCTAACACGTAAAAAATAGCTACCCATACCAGTACGTGCAGTAAGATTTCTAACCAGTACTTTCTCTTAATTAAATGCATATAGTAACAAATGTAACTGCTTGTCGAACAGCATAAAATTTATGTGATTAATAACACTTATATCCGCCTAAACTGCCTGTTTTTGAAATCCCAGATAACAAATATCCATTTTTCACAATTGGAAAACTGTTATTCATACCAAACTTTTTAACGGTTTGTATTTGAAATATACTATTGTGTAAAAAATAGGATCATCATGAAAAAGTATTTATTTCTGTTTGCTGCTTTATTGCTTACAACCTATATTGTTAAAGCGCAAAAAGCTGACGAAGCCACCGCAATGGTTCATTATAAATTTTCGCACCTGCGCGATACCACCAAACCCAACGAACCATACACCGAAAACATGATGCTGCTGATAGGTAAAAGCGCCACAGCCTATAAAAGTTACGACCGCCGGCTGGCCGATGAACAGGTAAAAAAACAAATCCAGGAACAGATGGCCAATGGCAGCGGTCAAATTAAAATTCAACGAAAAAATAGCGGCTCGGGTAGTGAATATTATTTGTTCCCGGATGAGAAAAAATTAGTTCGGGTAGAGAAACTCATCAATAGTTATTTGGTAGAAGAACAGTATCCGGTAATTAAATGGAAGATTAGCCCGGATACCGCCAGTTTTGCAGGCCTGCATTGTCAAAAAGCGACCACACATTTTAAAGGACGTGATTATACAGCCTGGTTTTGTCCTGACATCCCTATGCAGGGCGGCCCGTGGAAATTGTTTGGCCTGCCGGGTTTAATACTCGAAG
>JAQBOY010000278.1 GCA_028287805.1 Mucilaginibacter sp. | reverse complement strand
AACGGGTAGTGACCGCAGCCTGCCCATCAGGCTGGAAAGCTCCGTTGATCAATTCCTTTTTATGCTCATAATCATAGCGCAAACCTGCGGTTATGTCAACTTGCGGCGAGATTGTATAGGTTGCCTGACCGAAAAAAGCGATGCCATAGTTAGTGCTGGTCTTGATATTGATACTGGTAAAATTAGCGATTGGCGAACCTAACATTGCCGCGTCATTACCAAAATGTGTTCCTTGTTTGGTTGGGCTATCATTATAAAAACCATACACACCGGCTGTCCATTTCCATGGTGAACCGGATACTGCAGGTGAGCTGAACCTGAATTCCTGTATCCCGGTCTTAACTGTATTCCACTTTGATCCGTAATTATTAATGATCGATACACCGTCGATCGGCGAAAAATCACCATCAATCGGCGATAGGTAATAGCGGTAATTTTCATGGTAAGAGGTTTGTGAGGTGAAGTTAAAATCAGCACCGGTATAATTGGCCGATAAGGAAGCATTAAATGTATTGTCGACCATGGTTGTAGTAGCATTTTGGTTAACTACAAAAGGTGTTTGAAAGGCTTGTGCTTCGCTCGAAGCTAAGGTAAACGGACCGTTATTCCTGTTAATATCATTTTTAACATTCAGCGTAAATGACAGCTTTGAAGTAGCCAGGTACTTTAAATAGTAATTACCTAAAAAGTAATGCTGCTTATCAAATTTGGTATTATTAAAGGCGTTGGTGTAAAAACCGCCAAACATAGAATACATGCCTGCTACACCTAAAAACAACTTGTCTTTAATAAGCGGCGTGCGTAAACCCACACTATAACGCTGCTGGTTATAATTACCAAAGTCAACAGCGGCAAAACCGCTGGTTGCATTGGTGGGCTGTTTGGTAATAATGTTAATTACCCCACCGGTAGCATTTCTTCCATATAGCGTGCCTTGTGGTCCGCGCAATACTTCAATGCGGTCCACATCCAATAATTGTGCTATATAGGTATCCAACCCAAATTGGTTAACGCCATCAATATAAGTGGCTACCGCCGGATCATAAGAGGTAGTTGTAATACCGCGTATGGAAGTTACATTACGGTTATCACCCGGATTGGCTGCATATAAATTGGGTACAATAGCCGTTATATCTTTTGTGTTCCAAATCTTATAATCTTCTATTTGTTTAGCTGATAGTGTGGATACGCTCAAAGGCACACGCTGAGCCGCTTCATCTCTTTTTTGAGCGGTTACAACAACTTCGCCCAATTGATTTTCTGAGGAGGTTAACTGTAGATTAATTTCAGATGTAGCAGCGTTTATAGCAATGGTTTTATATAATGTGGCATAACCAACGGCGCTTACTTCCACCTGGTATTTTCCGGCAGGAACCTTGGCTAAGGTAAACTCACCCTTATTATTAGCGGCTACTTTAAAATTAGTATTTAACAGGTAAACAGATGCCGACGGGATAAATCCGCCGTTTTTATTAGTAACTGTGCCCTTTAATGTTAATAAATTCTGCGCATACACACTCGCGCACAGCATAGCAAAAAGCCATACCAGCATCACTTTTTTTCTCATGAAGATGATTATTACGACTTATTTAAGTGATAAAATGTATTCGATCATTTTTTTAACATCAGCAGGCGGAATAGCCGGATGCGGTGACATGGCAACCGGTCCCCATGATCCGCTGCCACCGTTAATCACTTTTTTAGTCAGTAACGCATAATTAGCTTCAGACGCGGGATATTTTTTAGCTACATCTACATAAGCAGGGCCCACAACTTTTACATCCACCTTATGGCAGCTCAAACAATCTGCTTTTGAAATCAGTTCCTTTCCCTGCGCAATATCCGCCGCGCTTGGTTTTTTGCCGGTAACAGTTGTTGTTTTTGTTACCTTTTTCCTGGCTGTAGTAGTTTTTTTAGTTTGTGTTTGTGCAAATGCATAATTGCTTAAAAGCATTGCCATAAAAATTCCCGAAAGTAGTACTGCTTTCTTCATAATAATTGATAGATATGTTGGTTTATTTAAGTTTGTTCAAATATATTATATTTAGTAGATATGCTGTTAACCATGCAACAACTTAGTTACTCAAATATTTACTAAATAAGGTTCGCCCTGAAGAACAAACTTTATTATTAGCTATATGTTTGTAAATTTTTATACTAAGAAAAACAGATCTATTAATAAAACGTTAAAAAATGAATAATTTGAATATACTAATCAGTTAACATCAAAAAAGTTACAAATAATTCATCATAATATTTTTACCAACGGTAATCCTGCTTAACTGTACCTTTACGGCTGCTAAATAACACCATATAATACTATTATGAATAAATTAAATTTAGGATGGATCGGCCTGGGTAACATGGGAAATCCTATGGTTAAAAACCTGTTAAAAGCCGGCTTCCGGGTTACTGTATATAACCGTACAAAAGGTAAGGAAAGTGAATTGGTTAGCGCCGGCGCACTGGTTGCCGACAGCCCCAAACAATTGGCCGAATCAAGTGATGTGATCATGATCATGGTATCAGATGACAATGCGGTTAAGCAAATATTTACTGAAGAAAACGGTTTATTATCAGCATCATTAACCGGAAAATTAGTTATCGATCTGAGCACTGTATCGCCCCAAACTTCGCGCGAACTGGCTGCTCTTTGCCAAAAAGAAAATGCCGGATTTATGGATGCGCCGGTATCCGGAAGCGTAAAACCGGCACAAGATGCGCAACTGATCATTATGACAGGTGGCGAAGAAGCAACTTTTAATAAGGCTAAGCCTATATTTGACGCCATAGGGAAACTGGCTCTTTATTTAGGAAAAACAGGTGCTGGCAGCTCTGCTAAACTGGCTATTAATTATTTTTTGGGGGTTACCCTGCAGGGATTTGCTGAAACCATCCTGTTTGCACAAAATTTGGGTATTAAACAGAATGATATGCTAACCATTATTAATGAAGGCGCCTGTAGTAGCGGTGTAACTAAAACCAAAGCGCAAAACATTGTAAATAATAACTATAAAGCGGCTTTCCCTTTAAAGCATTTGGCAAAAGACCTTAAACTGGCTCATGAACAAGGATTAAACACACCACTGTTATCGCCTTTATTAAACAGCTATCAGGATGCGTTAAAAGCTGGTTATGGCGAGGACGATGTTATCGCCATCTTAAATTATTTGGCTGCATTACCAGCAAGTTCAAAAAAGTAACAATGATATTGAATATACCAATGAGGTGCTGGCTCTCCGACACCTCATTGGTATTACCGATAGTTATGCTAAACTATAATGAAACTAAACTATAATGAAATAGGATTAATTACCGGTCTTGCTTCTCAGAAATAGTTAGTAATTCTTTAAGGTAATTTCCCCAAACAGCAGGATTAGAATGTGTCCCATGTCCGCTGGTTTCGTTGGTAATTGGCAGTAAAATATATCTTCCCTTAGCTACTTTTTTAATATTAGGCTCCATCAATCCAAGCTCCGGCGGGTTAACTTCATCATCGGCCGAATTTACAGCGAACAAAGGCGCTTTAATTTTTGAAAGAAAAGGTTCTGGATTGTAATTCCTGGAGGCATCAAAAGCATAAATAAAATTATTTGCATCCAGCGATGATTGATAGCGCGCCTCTGTACTTGCAAGCGCGGCCTCGGCCTTTTCACGTGTGGGGCCATTTTTCTGCATTTGCAATGGACTGCTTACCATAAATATTAACGATGATATGGCGCCTGTAAGGCCAACCTTTGGTTGGCTGGTATATTCGCCGCCTTTCCATTCCGGGTCCATTTCTATCAGATCAATAGCCATTTTTCTAAGCATCCTGTTTCTGCCGGCAATTTCCACAGGTAAGCTGGCCAAAGGCATCAGGGCATCCATAAAATCCGGATAGGTATAGCCCCAAACCCATGCCTCCATTGCGCCCATTGAAGTGCCCATTACCAAACGCAGGTGGTTAACACCCAAATGCTGGGTGAGTAAAAGGTATTGGGCTTTAACCATATCATTATAGGTATACTTAGGAAATTTCATATGCAGCCCGTCACTTGGGCGACTCGACTTGCCGTGCCCTATGGCATCAGTAAGAATAATATAATACTTGCCGGCATCCAGCAATTGGCCGGGGCCAAATAAACGTCCGCCAAAACCGGCGTTTGTAAAACCAGCGCCCGACCCGGTGGTTCCGTGCATAATCAGCACGGCATTGTTTATTTTTCCGTCTTTTCCTTTTTGTGGCTTGCCTATCGTGCGGTAATGTAAGTTCAGTTCAGGCAGACTTTCGTTGCTTTCAAACTGAAAGTTTTTTACTATATAATCACCCTCCAAAGGTTCCGGATAGCTTGATTGACCCAGTGTTTTAAAAACACATAAAAATGAAAATAAGAAAATAAAGCCTGTTTTAATCATGGTAATCTATTAGTTAAGTAACACTATCAGGATGGTAAAAAAGAGCTGTTTAATGTAATAGCTCATCATGCAATTTAGCAAAAACTAAAACTTCTCCTCTATCCCCAATCCAAATAAAGCAAAATCATATTTAACCGGATCTGCCGGATCAAATTCGCGTAATCGTTGCGTAAGCTCAACCGCGGTTTGCCAGTCGGTTTGTTTACGGGTGATGAGTTTTAGTTTGCGGGCCACCCGGTCAACATGCAAATCGCAGGGCATAATCAACTCTGAAGGTTTAATTTGGTTCCAGATACCAAAGTCAACCCCGCAATTATCCTTACGCACCATCCACCGCAAAAACATATTTAATCGTTTACAAGTAGATTTTTGTGAAGGCGAGGACACATGCTTTTTAGTACGGTGCGGAAAATCAGGCAAAGAGAAAAAGTATTGCCTGAAATGGTTAAGATAGTTTTCAATAACAACATTGTCACCCTGAGCATAGCGAAGGGTCTGTCGATTAGATCCTTCGCTATCGCTTAGGATAACAGAAGTCTTGCCGGGTATGAATGCATCCTCTAATGAATCATAATTTTCATAATGATACCGGAAGAAAGCGATAAAATACAAGGTATCTATATCATTAAACGTGCGATGCTTAAAGTGCAATAGCTTTTTCAGATCCGGCTCTTCGTGATTGATGATAAAATCTTAAGGAGCATTATCCATCAATGTTATCAGTTCCCGGCATTTGTTAATGATAGTAACCCGTTGCCCCCAGGCCAGTATGGCTGCCCAAAATCCCATGATCTCAATATCCTGCTTTTTAGTAAACAAATGCGGAATAGATACCGGGTCATTAGCAATAAATTCCGGGCGGTTGTATTGGGTTACTTTTG
>JAQBOY010000273.1 GCA_028287805.1 Mucilaginibacter sp. | reverse complement strand
AGAGTTCAATAATGAACTCTCTTTACATAGGTAGATGGAAAAAAAACATATAGGTTTAGGCTGCCAGTAATTGCTTGCTGGCATCCTGATTGTTTTTATGTTGATTAGTTTTAAAATTTTGCAAATCGTTTTGTAAAAGAGCCTTCAATTCCATATCAAGGGCCTTTAATATTACGGTGGTTTTTGTTGAAGATTTCATATGGTTGCTATTAAATTGTGTCAGTTATAATATAAATATTATGCCAATTTTCGCTGATCAATAAATTTAACGAACCTTGATGGGTCTGTGCCTTTATTTATAAGATTTATAGATTATCGTTCCTATTTTTAGGAGTATCAAAATATTTTAGCCGCAAATTAAGATTCAAACAAATTAAAAGATTGTCTGTTTTTTACTTCAATTCCTGTATTTCAAAAGCATCAGTAATGGTGTATATCTTCCATAAAATGATCGAAAATATGGAGGCTCCAACCGGACAAAAAAAAACCGGCCCTTATTAGAGCCGGGATAATAAATAATAATAATTAAAATACTTATTTTTTGCCTTCAGCCGGCTCCTGTTGTTTTTTCATAGCATCAGCAACCATACTATCAGGTGTTATATTACCTAAGCTTACCTGCATTTTGTTTTTAAAGCCTGAAATTACCATGTCATCTCCAGCCATTAAAGCTTCATAACCGTCTTTGGCTACATCAGCAGGATCAGCCATTCCTCCTTCCTGAACAATTTTTGAATCCTGCATTTCTGCTTTATTGAAAAAGTCTGTGTCTGTTACGCCGGGAAGTAAAGAGGTAAGTGTAACCCCTGAATCTTTTATTTCGCTGCGCACAGCTTCATTAAAAGAGTGTACAAAAGCCTTGGTACCATGATATACCGCTTGATACGGACCAGGCAATTTACTTGCAATAGAGGCTACATTTAATATCTTTCCCTCTTTGCGGGCAACCATATCTTTTAAAAAGAGCTTGGTTAATATTACGTAAGCACCAATATTTAATTGTATAATATCAAGTTCGCGGTTTAGGTCAGTTTCTACAAATTCGCCATATTGGCCCTGTCCCGCATCATTAACCAATACATCTATTTGAATTCCCTGCCTTTTTACTTCGTCGTAAACTTCAAATGCTGCTTCACGCTTAAACAAGTCTTTTGCAAGCGTACGTATTTCAACACCCGATTCTAATTTTAATTCATTAGCTGTATCATTCAGTACATCCTGATTACGGGCTACAATAACCAAATTATATTGATCTTTAGCCAATAGCTTTGCCAGCTCTTTCCCAATTCCACTTGTTGCACCGGTAACAAGTGCATATTTTTTTTGATCAGACATAATAAAACATTTATATATAACAATTAATTAATTACTCCCATGGTTTTAAAACCACTTTTACACAATCTTCTTCCTTTTTATCAAATATATCATAGGCATGAGATACCTGGCTCAATGGTAATTTATGGGTAATAATATCATTGAGTACTACCTTTTCATCTTTTACCAATTCAATCAAATGGTCTATATAATTTAACACAGGGGCCTGTCCCTGCCTGATAGTTATCCCTTTATCAAACATGCGGTGCACCGGGAAATTATCATATGGCGAACCGTAAACACCCATAATACTTACAGTTCCCATTCTGCGTACCGCTTTAAAACAAGCCTCTATCACTTTATCTGTACCTTTTTCAAAATTCATTGTAGCTTTAACTTTATCAAAAAAGGAACGCTCTGCTTCAAAACCTACCGCGTCAACACATACATCGGCACCACGGCCACCGGTCATTTCCCTTATGGCCTCAATCGCATCAACCTCGTGCGGATTTATAGTATCTACTTTATTTACTTGTTTGGCTTTTACCAGCCGGTAATTTAACGGGTCAATAGCAATTACCCGGCTCGCGCCATTTATCCATGCCGCTTTTTGCGCCATTAAGCCAACAGGACCTGAACCAAATATGGCAACTACTTCACCACCCTTCATTTGTGCCCAATCAATAGCCGACCAACCTGTTGGAAATATATCTGTTAAAAATAACACCTGTTCATCTGTCATATTATCCGGAACAATGCGTGGGCTTACATCAGCATACGGCACACGAACATACTCGGCTTGCCCACCCGAATACCCGCCATACAAGTCAGTATAACCAAAAAGAGCAGCACCCTTACTATCTAATAAGTCTCCTGCCGGCCCGTAATGCTTATAATTTGAATTTTCACAGGCTGGTGATGCATTATGTGTACAAAAAAAACAGTGCCCGCAGGCAATGGGAAAAGGGACTACTACCCTATCGCCTTTTTTTAAATTTTTTACTGATGGGCCTATTTCTTCAACAATGCCCATAAACTCATGACCCATTATCATATCCTGGCTTTGTGGTACAGCACCACTTAAAATATGAAGATCTGAACCACATATAGCCGTTGAAGTAACCCTTAAAATAACATCCCCGGCCTCTTCAATACGCGGATCATCTACGGTATCATAGCTAATGTCGCCCGGTTTGTGAAATACTGCTGCTCTCATAAACAATTAAATTTATAATTAATTTTTTATTGATAAACGATATAAATTTAACATGACATTATGCCTAAAGTTTTAACTAATTATTCATTTCCCTGTTTAAAAAGAATATTATTTAAACCACTATTTTAAAACAGGTTAAGAATTATTTTGTATAATTTTTATATACTATACTATGAAAACTGACACCGGTTCAACAACTGATAAAACCATAGGAATTGAAATTGCAAGAGATGGCGAACATACAAGCGCGTGGCAATCTGATTTAATACAACTTACTTCAATACCTGCTCATCAACCCAATAGCATTTATGATGTATTAATAATTGGCGGTGGTATTACCGGTTTAACCGCGGGGTTAAGGTTGCAAAATGAGGGTAAACAATGCCTGATAGCGGATGCGCATACCATAGGTTTTGGCACAACCGGCGGTACCAGCGCCCACATTAATACTTTTGCAGATACAACCTATACCGATGCAGAAAGTGCGTTTGGCGCAGCCGGAGCACAACTTTTTGCAGATGCAATTAATGAAGGGGTTGAGATTATTAAAAACAATATAAATACCTATAAAATTGATTGTGATTTTGAAATTAAAAAAGGCTATTTATATGCAGAGGATGATAGCCAGGCAAAGCAGTTGGATAACATTTATAAGGGGCTGATGAATGTTGGCGTAAATGCCAACTATACCAACAACGTTCCTACCCCTGTTGCCTGGCAAAAAGCATTAGTATTGGAAAACCAGGCACAGTTTCATCCGCTTAAATATTTACAGGGTTTACAAAAAGCTTATTTAAAAGCCGGTGGTATTATTGTAGAAAATACAAAGATCAATGAAATAGAACAAGAGGAAGATATTCATTTAGCAAGATCAGGCAACGAGGTGTTTAAAGCCCGAAAGGTGATATATGCCACTCACATGCCACCGGGAATCACCGTTTTCACTTTCAAATGCGCCCCTTACCGGAGTTATGTATTAGGCGTTGAATTAACAACGGATAATTATCCTGATGGTTTAATATATGATTTGCAAGAGCCTTACCATTATATTA
This sequence comes from Mucilaginibacter sp., assembly GCA_028287805.1. GTDB lineage: Bacteria > Bacteroidota > Bacteroidia > Sphingobacteriales > Sphingobacteriaceae > Mucilaginibacter. The sequence goes on along the minus strand of JAQBOY010000273.1, from coordinate 8,244 downwards.
GAACACATGAAATTGATGGCCAAAAATATTTAATTGCAGGCGGTAATGATCATAAAACCGGGCATGATGATCCCGGAAAAGCATTTGAAGACCTGGAAAAATATGTAAGGAAGTATTATCAGGTATCTTCAGTAAAATATAAATGGTCATCTCAATATTATATCCCGGTTGACGGTTTGCCGTACATCGGCCACGTTCCCGGTAAAGCCGAAGGAATTTACTGTGCCACCGGTTTTAATGGTAACGGAATGATGCTGGGTACGATATCAGGAAAAATATTGAGCGACCTGACAGCAGGCAAAGAAAGCAAATATGAAAAGGTATTTAGTACCACCCGCATTAAGCCCATTGACGGGTTTACAGAATTTGTAAAAGAAAATGCAGATGTAGCTTATCATTTTATAGCCGACCGTTTGTCTGTACAGGATACTGACTCGTTAAAAACATTAAATAATGACAGTGGCAAAGTTGTGGAAGTTGACGGTAAAAAGATAGCTGCTTACCGTGATAAAGACGGTAACCTTCATGCGTTAAATCCGGTTTGTACGCACGCCAAATGCATTGTTAACTGGAACCAGGAAGAAAAAAGCTGGGATTGCCCTTGTCACGGTGCCCGGTATGATATCAATGGCATTGTTTTAACTGGCCCGGCGGATATGGATCTGCAGCAAATTACACTTTAAAATACACAAGCATGAAAGCAAAGGAAATAGCATTATCGGGGATTACAGGAACTACCTTCATGACCTTATTCAGCCACATGATAGGCGACTTTGAGAAGGAAAACTTTAGTGAGCCAAACCTGCTCTCTCAACTATTTGACCGACTTGTGCCGGGCCAAACCGAAAAAATAAGTAAAGTAGTGGGTTGGAACGCTCATTTTTTAATTGGCATATTATTCGCCCTCGCTTATGTTGAACTATGGGATGCACAAAAATTAAAGCCTACGGTAAAAAACGGCATATTGTTAGGCGGCATAAGCGGCATTATAGCTATCGCGGTTTGGAAAACTACCTTTAAAACGCACCCCGCCCCTCCGGGTATTAATTTTAAAAAATATTATACACAGTTGTGGGTAGCCCATGTTGTTTTTGCTATATTTTCAACTTTAACCTATCAATTAATAAAAGACAGGGAAGAAAAAAGAAAGCTGGAAAGCGATCAGAAATACTTATCCAGTGTTAACCCATAAGTTAATAACAGGTTTTGACTTTGGGTAATATTCATTTTATTATAATTAAACGCGGTGGTTAAACTTATCCATTTACGCAATCTGAATGAAGCTGTAATGATTGATTTGATAATATAATCATTACTCCGAGAAAAGGAATTTTGCAAAAAGTTGCTGCCATCCACTACAACCACATCATTAAAAGAAAAGTGAAATACAAACCTGAATGAGTTACGGTAAGTATGATAAACTTCGTTTACTAAAAGATCGCTCTGGTCAAACAATACGCCGTCGCTAAAATTAATATAAATATTTTTTTGATCTACTACACTGTAAGCTACACCAAGCCCGGCTAATAACTGGTTATTTATTTTTAAAGAATAGCTGGTATTATAATTTAACAAACCCCAGTAATAAAAATGCGGGAACGTTTTAAACAGATTAATAAATAAGGAGGAAGAAAAATCATTATTGGTCTCTGTGTTGTTTTGTTTGCCATATACCCAGTTATTGCTTGAATTAAGGGTAATGCTTTTTTCTTTGATACCAAAATTGAATACATTATTTAATAAGTAAGAATTGTCACCATCGGCCCTGTTTATAGAGCCGGTGGTATTTAAATTTGCATGATAGTGGGTAGTATCATTAAACTGCGCAAAAACTAATCTATGGCAAAAAGATAACAGTAAAATTGGTATCAATTTCTTCATAACAGGTTAAACTTTATCAATTTAATTATAAGCTAACCATGTTATTAACCATTAACTACTTCCCCGCCATTTATATGTATAACCTGGCCGGTTATAAATGAGGCATCATCTGAAGCAAGAAAAACATAAGCAGGTCCAACCTCTGAGGGCTGCCCGGCACGTTCCATAGCTGTTTCTGATCCAAATTTCTTTATCTTCTCCTCATCAAATGTAGAAACAATGAGCGGCGTCCAGACCGGGCCTGGCGCAATTGCGTTAACCCGTATTTTCTTTTTAGCAAGGTTGGTAGCTAATGACCGTGTAAACGTAGTAATGGCTCCTTTTGTTGATGAATAATCGATCAGGTTTGGAGAAGAACGGTAGGCAGTAACCGAAGTGGTATTAATAATGGCATCCCCCTCATTTAAATGTTCAAGGGCAGCAGAGGCAAAATGAAAATAAGCGAAAATATTGGTTTTAAAGGTATCCTCCAGCTGTTCCTCGCTAATATCTTTCAAATCCTTTTGCGGTATCTGCATCCCGGCGTTGTTAACTAATATATTAAGTTTTCCTAATTTATTTACCGTTGTAGCTACTGCTTCTTTACAAAATTGACTGTCTTTAACATCGCCTTTAATCAACAGGCATTGCCGGCCTTCCGCTTCTACTAATTGCCGGGTTTCCTGTGCATCCTCATCCTCGTCTAAATATACAATAGCCACATCTGCGCCTTCCTTGGCATAATGTACACTTACTGCACGGCCAATGCCGCTATCGCCACCGGTAATTAAAGCGGCTTTTCCATTTAGTTTACCTGCCGGTTTATAACTTTTTTTAATAAACTCAGGTTTGGGATCCATTTTCCCCTCAATGCCCGGTTGCTTGTCCTGTTTTTGCGGCTTATTTTTTATTTCCTGTTCCATAGTAGCTGTTTTTAATTAAAACAACAAAAATCTAACCAAAGCCTAATGAGCCTCACCTAAATCCTCTCCAAAGGAGAGGACTTAAATATCTATTTTATAATTTTCCAAAGGAGAGGACTTAATATCTATTTTATACTTTTCCAAAAGAGAGGACTTACTTATCTATTTTATAATTTTGTCACCTCAACACTTCCCCTTCGTTAATTTAAAAATTACAGCAATAAAAACATTTAAAGGCAATTCTGTTTTTAGTAACATGACAATACCTGATGACTCTTTTCGTGAAGCGTTTAAACCGCTTCACATTCCTGCACATTATAATTTACATGACCCTGAGCAGGAACGCGTACTTTTTGCCCTGGCTCAATTAGGCAAAGGTTCAGCTACAGAAGTAGCCAATAAAATGGCTGCTCTGGAATCAAAATCAGCTGATGAAAACTTCAAGGTTATAGCCAACAAAATACTGACCGCTTTATACCGGCAAGGCTTATTAAAGGGTAACGACAGCAGCGGTACAATGCAATATAATTTGAGTAAGATAACCAATGCTAATGATGGATCAGTAAATCCTGATCTGTTGGCTCCGGGATTAGATTAGTTAATATGCAAACTATATTGTTTTTTGGCGACAGCCTTACGGCAGGTTACGGCTTAAGAAGTGCTTCAGATGAATCTTTACCGGCTTTAATTCAACAAAAAATCCATGCTGCCGGAATGACTGCAAAAGTGGTAAATGCGGGCATAAGCGGTGATACTACAAGCGGTGGATTAGCCAGAATTGACCGGGTATTAAATCAACCTGTTGACATTTTTGTGCTGGAATTGGGCATAAATGATGCTTTCCGCAACATTTCCCCGCAAATTTCTCTGAAAAATTTACAGGCCATTATTGATAAGGTGAAAGCTAAATACCCGAAGGTTAAACTGGCTTTATTAGGTATGGAGATACCTATTTTTTTAAGAGGCGACTTGGCAGAGGAGTTTCGGGCCATATTCAGGCAATTAGCCGCTGTGAATAACATGGCTTTTGTACCTTTTATGCTGAGCGGTGTAGCCGGCAAAAAGCACTTGAATTTGGCAGATAGGTTGCATCCATCCGCAGAGGGATATAAAATTATAGCAGATAATGTATGGCCGGTTATTAAGTCGTTAGTCTTAAGTAATGAGTCATAAGTCGGGCTAAGATAAACTACTTCTTATTTAATTCCTTCTCTTCAATTTGGCTTTCAATCCTTTCCTTTTTTACATCCAGCCTGATTAACCCAAAAAGGCTCATATAAATATTTGCTATCCAAACCAGCGAAAAACCAGCTATGAGGTAGCCGCGCCAGTCAGCATAGAGCAATTTATACCCGGTAATAATTAGCATTAATATCGTTACATAATGACTAAAACAATATTCGCAGGTAAATAAGTAAAAAAACTTTCTTCTCACCGGGCTTTCAGCATTGTGGCTTTGCCCTACACAAAATTCCCGCGGTTCTTTAAAAACCTCTTCATGGGTTACTGTCCATGCAATACAGGCTATAGGTATGGCTATTAAAAACAGTGAGATTATTTGTGTGCCTAAATCAGTGGTAGTATCCATTTGCAGGTATCTTTTATTAAGTTACAATTAGCATAATCTTCTCAACTCCTTCAACACCCACTTACTAATCAGCTAATCAACAAGATTATACCATGATTGTTGTGCTAAATTTCAGGCTCAAAATACTTCGCCCAAACCTTTCCATAACAATTTACTTTTTGTTATAGTTGTTTTGTATTTATTTTTTAACTTACAGCAAAAACGCAATCGATTGCAAAATACTTGATTAGGTATACGATCAATTGCATTACCAATTTTATCAACCACATAAATATTGCTTCATGAAAAAAATTATTGGTGTGCTAATTCTGGGTATGCTAAGTAGTCTGGGATTTTCTCAAAGTGTAAATTTAGTGTATCCCAAAACCTCACCACAGGCTTTTTACGCAGCCGGAAGATTAAAACAGGCCTTAACTAAAAAAGGTTATTTAGTAAAAACTGCCAAGGCCGATTATACCATAAATATTTTAAATAACGCACAGTTGGGCAATGAGGCCTACACCATTGAACCAAAAGGCAATAACATTGCGGTTGCCGGTGGCGATGGTACAGGTATAATATATGGTTGCCTTTCAATTGCCGAAGACCTGGGTAACGGCATTCCTTTACAAAAAATAAAAGCCAGCGGTGATAAACCACGCATGGCTTTGCGAGCCGTTAAATTTGACATGCCCTGGGACACCTACCGCCATAGCTATGCCCTTGACCAGCATTATGCAACCTGCCGGGATATTAATTACTGGAAGGCTTTTTTAGATATGATGGTTGATAACCGTTTAAATGCATTAAGCTTATGGGACCTGCACCCCTTTACTTTTATGATAAGGGCTAAAAATTTCCCGAAAGCTACACCCTTTAATGATAAAGAATTAAAAGTATGGCAGAACCTGTTCCATGGAATTTTCCGCCTGGCTAAAGAACGGGGCATTGACACTTATTTAGTTCCTTTTAATATATTTTTCAGTCCGGAGTTTGCCAAAGCGTATCCTGTACAACGCCCCAATTTAGATCATGATTTTTTTGTAGATGGCGATACTTCTGCAATTGTTAAACGCTACACCCGCGAAAGCGTTACCCAGGTATTACAGGAATATCCTGATCTTACCGGCATAGGTTTTACACTGGGCGAAGGAATGGGCGGCTTTACTTCACAGGGACGTGAGGATTGGATGAAAGACGTATATATTGAAGGGATGAGACTGTCGGGCCGTAAAGTAAAACTAATACATCGCATACCCTTTTCAAGCACTACAGGATCATTAGGCGTTACCAGTATTGAAACGGAGAAACTAACCCGCAAAGCCATTGAAGAGGAAGCCGATATGCCTTTTATTAAAGGCCCGATATGGGCGGATTTGAAATATAACTGGTCGCACGCACAATCCACTACTAAGCTGATCAAAGTGCATGGCGGTAAACTCTTCGATACCTATTTTAAACCGTTACCTACCAAATACAAAGTAACCTGGACCGCCCGTAACGAAGATTTCTTTTGCCTGCGTTGGGGAGTACCTGAATTTGTGCGCGAACATGTAGAAGTGAATAGCCAACCCTATACCGGTGGATATTTTATAGGCTCTGAAACTTATATACCTGCTAAGGATTACTTTACCAATCCCCAAATAAAAGTTAACTGGAAATATGCCTTTGAGCGCCAATGGCTATATTACAAATTATGGGGAAGATTGCTTTATGATCCTAATACACCCGATAAAGTATTTGGTGATGAGTTTATCCGCAGATATGGCGCAGCAGGCAAAAATTTATTGGAGGCATCTTCGCTTGCCGGTAAAACCCCTATACGTACGGCTTCTTTCTTTGATTTCACATCAGACCTTACTTTATATAGCGAAGGCATGATGGCACAGTTTGGTAAAGATAAAACGCTGAAATATATTTCTGTAGATGATCAGATAAAACGGCCGGTATTAGATTCTGATGCCTATGTATCCATAACCGATTATGTAAAAACCACCGTTGCAGGCGGCAGCATAAATGCCAAAAAAATCACCCCTCCTGTACTGGCAGACATGCTGGAAAGAGATTGCAATAAAGCGCTTAGCCTGGTTAAAGACATTAACACTTCAAAAAACACGGCATTAATGTTTGAGGTGGCCGACATTAAAGCATGGTCAAGCTTAGGTTTAAACCTGGCTGAGAAAATAAGAGGTGGAGTAGCTTTGCAAACTTACCGTTTAAAAGGCGGCGAAGAAAACAAGCAGGAGGCCGTTAAACATTTGCAGAACGCACTTAACTATTGGAAGGCTGTAGTGAGCATCACCCGCCCTATATATATTGATATGCCTTTAACCCACATGATGGACCAAAACGGAAAAACCTGGAAGGATAATTATTATGATAAATTTCATTGGGCGTTAATCACACCGCAGGTTGCCGCGGATATTGAAACGGCAAAGAATGCGAAGGTTTTGGCAAGTAAATAAAACGTAGATTTATGTCATTGCGAAAAGCAGCGTTGGTCAAAAGTGATGGGGCGATGAAGCAATCGCGAATGTTTCATGTCTCAATTATGCATATGGTCTATTTAGCATTTTTGCGATTGCCACCCTGCCTACCGGCGGATCGCATTGAATAATTTCATATTTTTATCTTAATTTATGATCCCTCCAACTATACCTCACACCTCCTTTCTCCAAATAGCTATCTGCCTGTTAGCTGGTATCGCCCTCATCGTACTGCTTACTTCCAAATATCGCATACATGCTTTCTTTGCATTGATACTGGCCTGCTTTGTAGTAGGCTTAGGCGTGCAACTCCCTGTTGATGGTGTTATAGCTGCCATTAAGGACGGCTTCGGCAGTATCATGAAGTCGCTGGGATTAATTATTGTTTTGGGTACAACATTGGGCGTTTTATTAGAACATACAGGCAGTACCCAGGTTATGGCAACTTTTATAATGCGTAAAGTTGGCGAAAAGCGTTCAGCTTTAGCCATGACCATTACCGGGTTTATTGTTGGGCTTCCTATTTTTTGCGATTCGGGCTATATTGTACTAAGCGGGTTAAACCGGTCATTAGCTAAACGTACACATACCCCCATGGTAATTATGGCAGTTTCGTTAGCTACAGGGTTATATGCTGTACATTGTTTTATCCCCCCTCATCCCGGCGCGGCAGCCGCAGCCGGAATAATTGGTGTTGACTTTGGCAAATTGATTTTAACCGGCATAGCGATGGCTATCCCCGCTGCCACTGTTGGTTATTTGTGGGCCAATTATATGGGGAAAAAGATGCCGGAGATGGTGCAGGACGATTTAGAAGTTGAAGAAGAAAACACGCAGCTCCCGTCTGTTATTAAAGCCTTTTTGCCGGTTATAGTGCCTATACTTTTAATATCCTTAAAATCATTTTTAGTTATTGATCCGGCTATCACCGGTAAATGGCTAACCATACTACTTTCATTCGGTGATCCGGTACTGGCATTGGCTGTTGGGGTGCTGCTGGCATTTAAATGTAAACGATCATGGGATAAAGCTACCGTTGGTAAACTGCTACAGGAAGGTGCCGAAAAAGCGGGTGGCATATTGGTTATTATTGGCGCTGGCGGTGCTTTTGGAGCGGTACTGGCAGCTACTAAAATTGGAGACCATTTAAGCGGTGTATCTGCCCTGAGCAGCCTGGGTATATTATTTCCTTTCCTTATCACTTTTGTTTTAAAAACAGCCCAGGGGTCATCCACGGTAGCCATTATTACCGCAGCATCTATTGTATTGCCTTTATTGCCTGTGTTAGGATTAAATACACAGAATGGCCATTTATTGTGTGTGCTTTCTATGGGTGCAGGCTCTATGATGATATCACATGCCAATGATGCTTACTTTTGGGTGATCACCAAATTTTCGGGACTTGAAT
>JAQBOY010000247.1 GCA_028287805.1 Mucilaginibacter sp. | reverse complement strand
TCATGGTAATTAATTAGTGTCCGTTTAAAAGCAAGCTCAAATTTGTCTTTTATCAGTTCTCTTTATTAGTTGTAGCTTCCGCAGCTATAGGCCGGGGCTTCCGTGCTTCTTTAATCACCTGCCTTTTGGACAGGTCATATTTTTGTCCCGCGCCTAAAAAGAAGAATGCACCATTTGAGGCCGCGTAATCTTCTTTACCGTCAACCACATGCCTTTCCCCGCTATTAATGATCGTATGGTAATCATATATCGCAACATATGATTTACCAATAACCTGCAGGGTATCTCTTTGCACTACTATAGCTGTAGCCTCATCAAGACCTATCCCGATCAACTCGGGTGATTTCCTGATCAGCTCTACCAGGTCAAATTCCCTATTACGTACCAGCAGGTGTTGATCAAGGGCTGAATTTTTCAGGAAGCCCAGCCCTTGGGTATGATCACCAATTTGTATCTGAGGCCCTTTAGTATCTCCCCGCCACAGGAAGGAACCCTGTATGCTGGCACCGGCAGAGCTTCCTGCAATTACACCGCCCCGATTAAGTACATCCCAAAAGGCTTGATGTGTAAGTGTGTTCAGATAAGAATCAGCAATGCGCCATTGGCGGCCGCCAACAAAATAAACACCGGTTGCCTTTTTTAATGGCGCTATAAATTGTTCGCTATTGGCTTCCTTCAAGTCATTGGTATGTAGCAGCGTTACATTTTTAATGCCTGTTTCTTTTTTTACAATTTCTACACTTTTATGATCGTAGGCTGCAGAATCACCTGATGCAGTGGTTACAACTACGATTACTGCTTTTTCTCTGCCACCGGCTAATTCTGTGAATTTATCCCAGATATCTCTTTGAGAACCTGCGTTGCCGCCAATAATAATCAGCGATCCTTTTTCAGGGCCATGCCTGGTTGTAGATTTTTTAACAGTAATGGGAGATTGCTGCGCAAAGGATGATGAAAAGCTGATGGCAGCTGTTATAAACGAAAGGATGATTATTTTTTTCATTTTAAAATATTTTATAACAATTAATAACCTGGGTTGCTGTTTGAACCTGCTAATTGCTGATCTACTAATGTTTGACTGTATGGAATTGGAAACAGGTACAGATGTTTATCCGGGAGTGACAATACAGTTTGCGCCCTGTCTGTCCTGACCAGGTTAAACCAGCGATCTGTTTCAAACGGAAACTCTACTTCTCTCTCTTTTTCCAATGCTAATAACAGGTCACTAAGGGTAAGTGCTGTAGCCGGTGCAACTCCTGCACGTGTCCTTACAGCATTCAAATCTGTCAGTGCACCGGTCAGGTTCGTTTGTTCAGCTCTTGCCTCTGACCGGATTAAGTATAGTTCTGAAATGCGAATTACATAGGCAGGATCAGTACCTAAAGGTGTACGGTAATAGAGGTTACCATACCATAAATTTCCCGGCGGAGCAGTTTTGGCTATCAAAGCGCTCCTGTTTCCACCAATTGCCGGGTTATTCAATAAAGCGACCAAAGCATCATTGGGTGCCCACTCGCGACGGCCGCCTAATGCCGGCGGCAACCACCAGTTGCTGTGTCCGTTTGTGTTTGAAACGGTGTAGGCCAATTCAAAAACGGACTCGCTTGTGGCTACCGCGTTATTAGCGAAAAATGCACTGTAAGGCGTTACAAGTGAATAATTCTTTGTATCACTGATTACCTGACTGGCATATTGTTCTGCCAGGGCCCATTGCTGAGTATAAAGGTACAGCCTCGCTTTTAAGGCCCATACTGTTTTTTGGGTTACACGATTACGGTTTACAGTCGTAGGAACCAGCGTTTCCGCAGTGTTTAAATCTTTTAGAACCTGTGCATAAGTGTCCGTAAGACTGCTTCTGGGAATACCCGTGTTATCCGAAGGGAGTAATGTGGGGTTTAGGATAAGCTGTACACCTCCCCATCCGCGCGCTAAATCGAAATAAGATAAGGCCCTTATAAAATAAGCTTCTCCAAGATATTGATTCCTGGCAGCTGTTGTAAAAAGCGGATCAACTACTTTTGGAACATTAGCGATGATGTAGTTAGCGGAAGCTATCGTTTTATAAATAGTTGTCCAGGCTGTTAATACATAGCCATTAGTAGCAGATGTAAGGTGCTTATTAATTTCGCTGGGATCAGATTGCGAGCCAGTCCATTGTATATCACCTCCTGCGAGATAAGACAGTGCCGGAAAGTTTGATCCGTAATAACCATTGCTTGCCAGCGTATTAAACATACCATTAACCGCAGTTGCTGCTGAGCCTGCATTTGTAATAGCCTGTGACTGGTCTACCTGCAATTGGGGCTGAACTTCCAGGAATTTTTTGCAGGAGGTCAATAAAAAGATTACCGTGAATATGTAGATAAGTTTTTTCATGTTTTTTTATATTTTATGATCAGAAAGTGATGTTAGCTCCTACCTGGATTGTACGTGGTATGGGCGGAGTTCCTAAATCGTAACCAAGTACCGTGGATGAAGAAGATACGTTAACTTCGGGATCAGGCCCTCTGTACTTAGTCAGTAACCAAAGGTTTGAACCGCTTACATAAATCCTTACTGATGACATGTTTACGTTTTTAATTATTGCTTTAGGCAGCGTATAACCCAGGGTTGCGTTACTTAAACGTAAAAAAGAGCCATCTTCAATATTACGGCTGGTTGGGCTTAGCGTATAATTATTACCCAGTGCTGTTAGTCTTGGCATATTGGTTATATCACCCGGCTTTTGCCATGCCGTAAGCTGATAAGTGTCAATTGCCCTGTTGGCATCACGTGTTCCGCCTCCTTCCAAAAAATAGGCATTGTTATTATAAACTTTGTTTCCTGTTACAAAATTGAAAAACACAGAAAGATCAAATCCTTTGTACCTAAACGTATTGGTAATGCCACCGGTAAACTTTGGCAATGCATTTCCATAAGCTTCAATATCACTTGAATTTATTTTCCCGTCATGATTGGCATCATCATAAACGGCATTACCTGTTGCTGGATCAACATATAATTGCTTATATACAAAAAAAGTATACATAGATAATCCTTGTACCATTCTTTCTGCAGAATAGGCAGCAACTACGGGAGTAGGCAGTTTTACAATTTTATTAACGTTGCTGGAGATATTGAAATTAGTAGTCCATTTAAAAGCCGTTTTATTGATGTTGATGCTGGAAATGGTTAACTCAAAACCTTTGTTACTCATTTCTCCGGCATTCTGCATAATAGATGAAAATCCGGAGCTTACTGGTAAAGGCACGTTAAGTAGTAAATTGGAAGTGAATTTATCATAAACATCTGCTCCAAAAGTTAAACGATCGTTAAATAAACTCAAATCAAAACCAATATCAGCCTGGCGGGTGCTCTCCCATTTCAAGTCGGGATTGGCTAATTGTGTGGGAAGGGTACCAGGGTTATTCAAATAGTTTGCGCCTGCTCCCCATAAACCGCGCGAGGCAAAATCATTAATATTATTTTGATTGCCAGTTAAACCCAGGCTGCCACGAAATTTTAAATCACTGATAAAAGAAACATCTTTTAAAAAATCTTCCTCTTTAGCCCGCCATGCAATGCCCGCGGAGGGGAAATATCCCCATTGATGGTTAGCGCCAAATCTGGATGAACCGTCCGCACGTATATTAAATTCCGCATAATACTTGCCGTTATAATTATAATTTATTCTGGAAAAGAAGGAAGATAATTTATATTTAGTTTCGGTTGAAGAGGAGGTTGTACTGGCTGCTGAGGCAATTTGTTCAAAAGAATCATTAGGGAAATTAGTGCCCTGCGCTAAGCTTGTAGCTAATACGGTACCCTGTAGTGAGTTGCCTATTAAAGCGCCAAAAGTATGTTTACCCCAAACTTTATTATAAGATAGTGTTTGCTCGTTAGTCCAAACAGTATTATCAGTAATACCTGTTGAACCTAAATTATGATTGGCAATACCCAGGTTTGTTAAGCTGTTCCAGTACTGAAATTCATTGTAATTGTTATAATCTACACTCCAGCTTGTTCTGAATTTCAGATCCGGTGTAATCTTAGCTTCACCGTATACATTACTTATTAAACGCTTACTTGTGGAGTGCATGTTGGTATTGTTGAGCAGCACATCCAGGTTGTCAAATCCCGCCCACTTAGCCGGGCTTCCATCAGCATTTACTGTGGGCAGATAGGTAGGCGTATGTAAGGCAGACTGCAGGATACCGCCCTGCGGGCCATCACCTACACGTGCATTTGTTCTATAAGTTTGTGTAAGAATATTGCTTGTGCCAACACTGAAGATATTATTTATCTTTTGATCGAGGTTAAATTTGAAACTTCCTCTACTAAAATCATTGGTTTTTAAATCAGCTTGCTGCTTATTTAAACCGCCACCAATATAATAGGTTGTGTTTTCATTCCCACCGGAGACAGATGCATCGTAATTTTGAAGGAATCCGGTCCGGAAGGCATCATGCAGCCGGTCATAAGTTGGCTGATCCTGGGGCAACCCCCGGGGTGCGGGGGAAGCGGTAGGATTATCAGTTAATGCTCTGAAAGGTACATATTTATACTGGGCAATAGCTGTTGTATTATTGGCTGCAATTGCATCAGCCTCAGAGTTAACGTACATTTCATTAACTATTTGGGCGTGCTGGGGACCGGTAACCAAATTCCACAGCTTTGGCGCCCAGGCGGCACCGAAATAAGTATTTAAATTTACTTTGGGAGCCGTGTTGCGTTTACCGCGTTTAGTGGTCACCAACACTACACCATTAGCGGCCCTGGCGCCATAAATGGCTGTAGCATCAGCGTCCTTTAAAACGGTAATACTTTCAATATCATCCGGGTTGATATCTGAAAGCGGGTTATTTGCCTGACCCTGGGTAGTTATCTGTTGCAGGGAACTGCTATTTACATAAACACCGTCAATTACATACAAAGGATCATTGCCGGCATTAATTGATGTGGTGCCTCTGACACGGATAAACATTCCATCTCCCGGTACGCCTGTGGAAGCACTTACCTGAAGTCCTGCTGCCTGACCCTGCAATTGCTGCTCAAATGTGGCATTCGGTTTATCCCTTACTTCGTCAACCTTAATAGTTGATACAGCGCCTGTTATGTCTTTACGGTTTTGAGTGCCATATCCAACTATTACTACATCATTGAGTTGATTGACATTATCCTTTAAACTAATCGTAACAGGACTTTTATTGACAACAACTTCCTTAGTTTCATATCCTATATAGGTTACAATTAACGTATAGGGAAATTTCTGGCCGGTTACCAAATTAAATTTACCGTGATCATCGGTGGCTATGGCATGAGTTGTACCCTTAATATGTACAGCAGCGCCCGATATCGGTTGTTTTGTTGTTAAATCGACTACTGTACCCTGTAATGCACCGTTAACTAAAGGAGTTGTTGCTGTTTGTGCCAGCATACAGAGCGGGCTGATTGATAATAAAAGGAAGGTAATTGATTGTTTAAATAATTTTAATTTTTTGATATAGATAAATATTTCCATATTTAACAAGGTTTTATGTAATGATTATTTCGTTGCTTAAACCAGTATAGAAGTTCAGTGAGTGATTTGCCGTTACAGAGCTGAATCTTCATTTAC
>JAQBOY010000243.1 GCA_028287805.1 Mucilaginibacter sp. | reverse complement strand
AAATTAAAAAAGTAAAATCATGAAAAAATTTACCCTTGCAGCTGCTTTAGTAATTACAACAAGCATATTATCCGTTAATTCTAAAACTATTGATAAAAGTATTTTAGGTACTGCTGACCTTGCATTCGATAAAAGTATTTTAGGTACTGCCGACCTTGCATTTGATAAAAGTATTTTAGGTACTGCTGACCTTGCATTCGATAAAAGCATTTTAGGTACTGCCGACCTTGCATTCGACAAAAGTATTTTAGGTACTGCCGACCTTGCATTCGACAAAAGTATTTTAGGTACTGCCGACCTTGCATTTGATAAAAGCATTTTAGGTACTGCCGACCTTGCATTCGATAAAAGCATTTTAGGTACTGCTGACCTTGCATTCGACAAAAGTATTTTAGGTACTGCCGACCTTGCATTTGATAAAAGCATTTTAGGTACTGCTGACTATACTAAAATCGTTTAAGTACTAATTATTACTTTTTTCATCTGTCAATCTTATACACAAAATCTCAATCCATAATAATCATGAAAAAGATCATTATCCTATTAGCCGTAATTCTAACTTCAGCATTAACTGCATTATCAATAACCAGGAAAGAAAATAAACCACTTGAAGTAAAGGCAAGTATTGAAAAATCAGCTGATCTTAATAAAAATCCTACTGCCGCTGCCACAGATTTGGCTACAGCTGATTAATTACTATAATTTAATAGCTATCGTTTTTTTGCTTAACTGCTGGCCGCCAACGTGCATGGTGTAATATATATTGGGTCGTATTATATCCGGCACTGCGATAAACTAAAGCCGACTGTACAGAAATTACTTACGCTTTTTGTTAATCGCGTCAAAGCAGATGAAAGCTATTAACCTGTATCCTGCATGATTGGGTGCACATAATTCAGGTACGACGTAAAGACACGGCCTATGGCTTTGTATATATCTGCATTATATGATATATACTATTTTGCCAGATTTTTATAGAACGTATTAATTGCGAACGTAAATTAATTGTTTTATGTCATTGCTTATCTTGATCATTAAAAACTGAACTGTATCAATTATAGGGTATCAGTTTATTTTTTTATGATCTTTCAATATAATACTTCATATTACTTTCTGTTTCGCTGATCGCATTGTTCGGGAAACGTACTCATCACTGTGTTGTTGTTTCATTATCTACACCATCATTTGTCATTGTAACTATTTTACCAGCATAGCACAGTTGAAGATGCTGCTGCAAATGCTCCTGGAATGAAAACCACCTACACCGTATTGTAAAACACCTAAAATTATTAAAACATGACAACGCTCAGGCACAGAAGTTAACCTTACATTGGGTTAAAACTTTTTGGTCAACATAAACTATATTTGCCCGAAACTAAAAAGCATGCAACACATAAAGCATTATATAGAACAAAACAAACAGCGTTTATTAGATGAACTGTTTGATCTGCTTCGTTTTCCATCTGTTAGCGCAGATCCGAAATACAAACCTGATGTATTAAAAACAGCTGAATATGTAGCTGAAAAATTACGTGCCGCAGGTGCTGATAAAGTGGAGGTATGCCAAACAGCGGGATATCCGATTGTTTATGGTGAAAAGATAATTGATGCGGCAAAACCTACGGTTTTGGTTTATGGCCATTACGATGTTCAGCCAGCTGATCCACTTGAATTATGGAAAACACCACCATTTGAACCTACAGTACGTGATGGTAAAATATATGCAAGGGGAGCGTGTGATGATAAAGGACAATTTTACATGCATGTAAAGGCTTTTGAGCTAATGATGCAAACAGATACCCTGCCATGTAATATTAAATTTATGATTGAGGGAGAGGAAGAGGTAGGATCAGCCAACCTGGCTATTTTTGTAAAGCAAAATAAAAGTCGTCTTAAAGCTGATGTTGTACTTATTTCGGATACTTCTATGATCAGCATGGAACACCCTTCGTTGGAAACCGGTTTACGGGGCTTATCTTACCTTGAAGTTGAAGTAACCGGCCCCAACCGCGATCTGCACTCAGGCGTTTACGGCGGTGCGGTAGCTAACCCCGCAACTATTCTGGCTAAAATGATTGCTTCCCTGCATGATGAAAACAATCATATTACTATTCCTGGTTTTTATAATGATGTAGTAGAGTTAACCGCTGATGAACGTACAGCATTAAATGCAGCGCCTTATAATGAGAATGAATATAAAAAGGACCTTGATATTGCTGAATTATGGGGCGAAAAAGGCTATACTACATTTGAACGCACCGGCACACGCCCTACATTAGAAGTTAATGGTATTTGGGGTGGCTATATTGGCGAAGGCGCTAAAACTGTATTACCATCAAAAGCCAGCGCTAAAATTTCTATGCGGTTGGTTCCAAATCAAACTTCCGAAAAGATAACCCAATTATTTACTGATTATTTTATAAAGATAGCTCCTGCTGCTGTAAAAGTAAAAGTTACTCCACATCATGGTGGTGAACCTGCAGTAACTCCTACTGACAGTATTGCTTATAAAGCAGCACAAAAAGCAATAACAGAAGCCTTCGGTGTAGCGCCAATACCCACACGCGGTGGAGGAAGTATTCCTATTGTAGCGCTGTTTGAAGCTGAATTAGGACTTAAAACTGTACTAATGGGTTTTGGATTAGACAGCGATGCCTTGCATTCGCCTAACGAAAAGTACGATATTTTTAATTACTATAAGGGTATTGAAACCATCCCTTTATTTCATAAATATTTTGCTGAGTTGAGTGAAAATAATTAACGATATTTTTTAATTAATTAAAAACAACTCCTGCAATTTTTGAATTATATAAGTAGTTTAACTTAAATTTTACAGTTATGCCTACTAAAGAAAAATCATCAAAATCAGAAGCATCCAAGGAGATGCGCGATCCAAAAGCATCAAAGCAGGAAAAAAGTGCCGCAGCAAAGGAAATGGCTGGCGGTAAGAAAAAAAAGTAGTGTAACAACTACTAATAAAAGAGTCCGTAATATAATTTACGGGCTCTTTTATTATAGTAAGTAGCTTTCACATTTTTCAAGAAAGGTATTATCAGCATCTGCCCCAATTCCGGGCGCATCATCAATATTTAAAAAACAACCGTCATAAGTAACACCACCGGTACAGGGGTCCTCCAGGTGCCCCAGCATACAGGTATCCATATCATAAAACTTTATATTAGGGTTAGCATACACAAAATGTAGTTTTGCGCTTAGTGCTATCCTGCTTTCCAGCATCCCTCCCATCATACAAGGCATATTGGTTTCGGCAGCAAGGTCATGTATTTTCTTTGCTTCAAATAACCCGCCTGATTTTGCCATTTTAATATTAATGTAATCGCATGATTTACTATTGATCTGCTTACGGGCATCATGATGATTATAAACACTTTCATCTGCCATGATTTTCACCGGTGATAAAGTCATTAATTCTGTCAGGCGGTCATCATACCAGGTACGCATAGGTTGCTCGCAAAATTCAATAATATATTCAGCCAAATTTTTCAAGGCATAAGCGGCATCGTCAAAGGTCCAGCCTTGATTAGCATCTATACGTATCTTTAGGTTATTACCAACCGCTTCACGTATTTGCCGTATCCTTTCTACATCCTCTTTAGCATTTTTCCCTACCTTCACTTTTAATATACCCGCACCTGATTTTTTAAAAGCTAAAGCTTTTTGGGCCATTATAGCTGGTGACGCAATACCAATAGTAATGTCGGTTTCTACCTTTCGTTTTTCACCTCCTAAAAACTGATATAATGGCAAACCAGCGTTTTTTGAAGCTATATCATATAAAGCCATATCAAAAGCGCTTTTTATGGTTGTATTAGCTGCCGTAAAATCATGCAGTTGTTGTAAACGTTCAGGAATATTCAGCGCATCCTTACCTTTCCATAATTTAGCAAATTCACGGGCCATAATCAGGCAGGTATCCTGTGTTTCCCCCACTATCATAGGGAAGGCTGAACATTCACCCACCCCATAAAAGCCAGCATTTGTATGTACCCTGATAAAAACATTTTGCGCATGATCCATAGTTCCTGTAGCTATGGTAAATGGCTCCATGGGTATGCTAAAGCGATAAATGTCTATTTTTGTAATAATTATTGAAGATGCCAATTGGTATTTTTAGTTAAATTATATGGATTGAGGAACTGGTTAATTAAGAGAGTAAGTTAAAAAATTAGACCTGATAAAAAAAATTCGTTCTAACTTAATTAACTATTAAATTTGATATAACTAAATTAATATAACAAGTTTGTAAAATCATACAATTGCATTATATTTGCAGTACTACAAAATAACAAATTCAACTTTAGCCGCCACTTCCTATTGATTTCGAGGAAATGATGTCTGTGCTAAATTAAAATCTTCCTAAAAATAAATACATGGCTCTACAAAACACGCCTGCCCAATTTGATTATAATTCAACCAGGAACAAATTAATCCTGTCTGAATATGGCCGCAACGTGCAAAACATGGTTAAATATATTTGCGCACTGCCAACAAAAGAAGAACGTAACCGCTATGCCGCGGTAGTAATTGACCTGATGGGATTTTTAAATCCGCATCTGCGCGATGTTGCCGACTTTAAGCATAAATTATGGGATCATTTGCATATTATTTCTGATTACCAGATTGATGTGGATTCGCCTTATCCAAAACCCACGCCTGAAGCTATACACCTTAAACCAAAACCATTGAGGTATCCTCATCAGCGTATTAAATATAAGCATTATGGTAAAACCATTGAGCTGATGATTGAAAAAGCTAAAAGCATTGAAGAGCCTGAGCGGAAACGTCATATGGTACAGGCTATAGCTAATTTCATGAAAATGGCCTATGTACAATGGAACAAAGATTCTGTTGCAGATGAAATGATTTTGGCTGACCTGGTTGCTCTTTCTGGTGGAGAATTAAAAATAGAAGAGAACATTAATCTTAACCGGGTAGAGTACCGTGCTAATACACATCAGCAAAACAATAACAATCAAAACAATCGCGGGCGCACTAACAACAACAATCAAAATAATCGCGGGCGCACCAACAATAATAATCCGCGCAGTAACAATAATCAGAACAATCGTAACCGTAATAACGGGGGAGCTAAAAAATATTAACTATTGTTGAAGGTTAATAGTTCATGGTTCATTGTATGAGTAATAAATATATTTTATAATCTTTGCAACCAAGTTTATGGTATACCTATGAACTATGAACATTAACCATGAACTATTATGACTAACGCATTTGAAATAATAGGCGGAAAACCTTTAAAAGGTGAGATTACACCACAAGGCGCAAAAAACGAGGCTTTGCAGGTTATTTCAGCCGTACTTTTAACCGACCAAAAGGTAACAATAAGCAATATTCCTGATATTAAGGATGTTAATAAGCTAATTGAATTATTGGGTGATATGGGCGTTGTTGTGGAACGCCTGGCTGCAGATACCTATAGCTTTGAAGCTAAAAATATTGACCTTGACTTTTTCCAGTCTGAAGCTTTTAAGGCAAAGGGCGGTGGATTGCGTGGTTCAATAATGATCGTGGGCCCTCTCTTGGCCAGATTTGGTAAAGCATCCATACCAAAACCCGGAGGCGATAAAATAGGCCGCCGCAGGTTAGACACCCATTTTTTAGGGTTTGAAAAATTAGGCGCTCAATTTAATTATAATACTGAAGACGGTTTTTTTAACGTAGATGCGTCCAATTTGCAGGGCACTTACATTTTACTTGACGAAGCTTCAGTAACCGGTACAGCAAATATTGTAATGGCCGCGGTTTTGTCTAAAGGCACTACTACTATATATAATGCCGCCTGTGAACCTTATTTACAGCAGTTATGTAAAATGCTCAACCGCATGGGCGCAAAAATAAGCGGTATAGGCTCAAATTTATTAACTATTGACGGTGTTACCAAACTTGGCGGTACTGACCATCGTTTATTACCGGATATGATTGAGATTGGGTCATTTATCGGCTTAGCCGCAATGACCGGATCTGAGATCACTATCAAGGATGTTCAATACAAGGAATTAGGAATGATTCCTGACGTTTTTAAACGTTTAGGTATTAAACTGGAACTGCGCGGAGATGATATTTATATACCTGCGCAAGACCATTATGAAATAGAAACCTTTATTGATGGATCTATCATGACCATTGCCGATGCGCCATGGCCGGGCTTTACTCCCGACTTACTAAGCATTGTACTGGTAGTTGCCATACAAGCCAAAGGATCGGTACTTATACACCAAAAAATGTTTGAAAGCCGTTTGTTTTTTGTAGACAAGCTGTTGGATATGGGTGCTCAGATTATTTTATGCGATCCGCACCGCGCCACTGTTATAGGCCTGGATAAACAGGTACAATTGCGCGGAATTTCGATGACCTCACCCGATATTCGTGCCGGGGTATCGTTATTAATTGCAGCTTTATCAGCACAAGGTAAATCAACCATTTATAATATTGAACAAATTGAACGCGGTTATCAGCATATTGATGATAGACTGAGAGCCCTTGGTGCAGATATAAAACGAATTTAAAGGCAGATATAGCATACAGTAAAAGGGCAGGTGGAAAGGAAAAAACCTTTCGCTCCTGCCCTTTCGCCTTTTAGCATAAATACTTTACCTTTATTACATAAACCTATCCAGTTATATGCCTTATAACAACCATAGACCTGCTTATAAAAAATTCATACTACTATTTGTTACTCTTAAAATAGGGTTAAACCTTTTGGCTATATCCCATTTTGGGTTTCATCGTGATGAATTACTGCATCTGGCATTGGGTGATCACTTAGATTGGGGATATAAAGAAGTTCCGCCTTTTATTGCGTTCCTGGCAAGGGTTTCAACTTCTGTTTTTGGTATGTCAATAGCCGCCTGCCGTATTTTTCCTATCCTGGCAAGTGGTGCTATTGTTTGGTTAGTGGGCTTGATAACGGTTGAGTTGGGTGGTAAAATGTTCGCCATCACCCTGGCGTGTTTAAGCTTCATATTTGCACCGGCATTTGTTGCCAGTGATTATCTTTTTCAACCAGTTATATTTGACCAGCTATGGTGGGTTCTATGCGTATGGCTTATCATGAGGTATATCAATTATTATGATGTAAAATATCTTTATTTATTGGGATTAGTAATAGGGATAGGTTTGCTTACTAAATATACCATGGGCTTTTTTGTCCTGGCTTTAATAATCGGCTTACTTTTTACCAAACAACGCAAAATTTTGTGGAACAGGCACATTTTAGGTGCGGCATTAGTTGCACTATTACTGTTTTTGCCTAATATCATCTGGCAGTTTCAACATCATTTGCCGATAATTACCCACATGAAAACGCTGCAAAAATACCAGCTTAACTATATCAAACCCAGCGATTTTATAAGTCAGCAATTAGTAGTCAACGGCATTGCATTATTTGTTTGGCTTATTGGACTTGGCTTTTTATTGTTTTCCTATAAGCTACGCAAATTTCAATTTCTGGCATTTGCTTATGTTCTGATATTTATTTTTTTGTTGGAAATGAGCGGTAAAAATTATTATTTGTTTGGTGCCTATCCAATGCTGTTTGCAGCTGGTGGCTATGGCTTTGAGCGATGGATAAAAACAAAGTATTACCCATTACGGGCGTTTGTCCTTATATTATTTACCCTACCCAACTTATTGCTCTTTCCG
>JAQBOY010000239.1 GCA_028287805.1 Mucilaginibacter sp. | reverse complement strand
ATGGAGCCATTCTCATGTAATCTTTTAACACGGGCAACAATACTATCAGCAGTTACGCCGGGCTGCCAATCCCATGGGTCAATAGATTCACCTACAGTAATATAGCTTTGCCGGCGGCTTTCGGCTACGGGGATAACTTCAGCCAGCGTTTGAGGCTCGGCATCGGCATTAAACGGCGGCCTGAACAGGATGGTGCTTCTGCCAGTTACCGCTTCAATAAGCTTACGCGTGGCGTTCAACTCCAGGATCACCCGTTTAAGGCTTATTGTTGAAACATCCGGGTGGAAAAAGGTATGGTTACCAATCTCATAGCCTTCCTCATATTCACGGCGTAGGATCTGGATGTTTTTTTCGGCCATTGATCCCACAACAAAAAATGCAGCCGGCACTTTTTCGCGCTTTAATATATCTAATATACGCGGGGTATAATCGGGGTCGGGGCCATCATCAAAAGTTAAAACTATTTTTTTAGGCGCGTAACCATATTTCCTGATTACGTATTTGGTAGGTAACTGGATGTATCGCTGATTAGTGATCACAAAATTATTTGTGTCCATTTTAACGTCAATCTTACCCGTATGTGGTATTGTCATTAAATCCAAAACTTCGCCGTCACCATCATAATATATTTTATTTCCTAATCCAACGGTATCTAAACGCTTTACGTCAATGCCTGTCTTTTTTAAAGAATCGATGGAAAGATTTTTTTGAAAAAAGGTCCACAACCGCGGGTCTTCAGCACCCAGGCGCCATAAGGCAACGCCACCGGTTGCCCAATCATCCGCCATGCGGATAATATTGAAATTGGTAGCTGCATCGGTAAAATATACCGAATGTGGCAGATCATCCTCATCATTATAGGTATAATGCAGGTTGGCAGATATAGGGTCAAATATAATTTTGCTGCTGTTTTCCTGTGCGGTACTAATGGCTTTCTGGTATCCTATATACTTACCTATATTATTTTGCTGCCAGTCATAACCGCCCCCGGCAACGGTTAAAATAACCTTTTCACTGGGTATTTTGGAGCATACATCATCCAGTATCTGTTCTACCCAATGCTGATTAGATAGATCGCCGGAATTTGTTCCTTCGCCATGCTGATCAATGGCCATAACAAACAAATAGTCATTGTAATGCTGCAGGTCTACAATATCAAATTGCTCATCATCAGGGATCACATTTTGCGTTACCAGGAAGCCTTTAGCATGGAGCGTAGCATATAATTCTTTTTCAAAGGTTATATAATCAGGCTTTTTCCTGTTCTTAATATTATCAAAAGCCAGGTTTACTCCCTTGAATTTATATTTTGTTAATTGTATAACAACACTGTTAATAAAAGTAGCGCGCAGCTTTTTATTTTTTATAATACGGTCAATGTCCTTAGTATCAAAATTACCGGTTACATTATTAATGTTAACGTAGTTGGAAATTGAAACGATTACCGGTTTTTTATAATTCTTGTTGATATGCAGCAAGCCGGTATCAATTTTTGCCATAATGGTATCCGCTCCCGGTTTCATAAAAAAACCTTCGCTCACAATCATATCCAGGCGTGCAATATGGGCCTTTAAAGCATCATAGGCCTGTGATTCCCATGCCATGTAAAAACCGGCATTTATACGGTCTTTATTATTGGGCCTTTTTAGCTGGTGCAGATGCCTTGCACGGGCAAGCTCTTCAATTTGCGCTTTTTGAACCTTATAGTCTTTATACTTGGTTGATTTTTTTAATTGGTCGAGTTCCTCTTTAGTTAATTTTTTAGGAGCCGGATTTAGATTTGGAAGGCTGGGGTATTGTTTAGAAGTGATGGTAATGGCCGCACCTACAACACTGCATGTAAGCACAATCACTATAAATCGGCTTAACCATTTAAACCGGTTCCATCTACCGGGCGTATCAGCTTGAAAAACCTGCTTATCAGCCATTAAATAAATTAATTTGGGGTAAAATTATTGCAACATTAAGTTTAATAAAATAGCGATCAGGTTTATTTTTGTGCTTTATCCAGGCCAACTTCCGAAAAATCAACACCACATTTACAATTACTGCCGCAGCTTTTTTTTGCGAATAAGTTTCTATAAATAAGCCTGCCCACGTAAATAACTGCCGCAGCGAATAGGATTAAAATTATAATGTTCTGGATATTCATCGTCACAAATTTAATACAATTTATACTAATTGATAGTATATATACGAACAGACCTATTAAATAGTATAAAGTTATGTCTGCAATAATAGGCAAAAATCAAAAACCAGTCCATTTCAAATGTAATCTGACAGTTATATTATTGTAACCTTATGTACCAAATGAAAGCAAAGCTTTTAAATTTCACAAATTAGCCGTACCTTTGCGCCAAATTTAGAGGCGCATTTACATGCAAAAAATAAGAAATATAGCGATTATCGCTCACGTTGACCACGGTAAGACTACACTGGTTGACAAAATATTACATGCTTGTTCCATTTTTAGGGACAACGAGTCGACAGGTGAACTTATACTGGACAACAACGATCTGGAACGTGAACGTGGTATTACCATCGTTTCAAAAAACGTTTCGGTAATGTACAAGGATGTTAAGATCAACATTATTGATACCCCGGGTCACGCCGATTTTGGTGGTGAGGTTGAAAGGGTATTAAAAATGGCTGATGGCGTGCTATTACTTTGTGATGCGTTTGAAGGCGCTATGCCGCAAACACGTTTTGTAACTCAAAAGGCTTTGGCCTTAGGCTTAAAACCTATTGTAGTTGTAAACAAGGTAGATAAAGAAAACTGCCGTCCGGAAGAGGTTTACGAACAAATATTTGAATTGTTCTTTAACCTTGATGCTACAGAAGATCAATTAGATTTCCCGGTTATATACGGTTCATCAAAACAAGGATGGATGAGTACCGACTGGAAAAAACCAACTACAGATATTTTCCCGTTGATGGATGCTATTTTAGCAAATATCCCGCCGGCACCAATTGCTGAAGGTACTTTACAAATGCAGATAACATCGTTAGATTATTCTTCATTTGTTGGCCGTATTGCTATTGGCCGTGTGGCACGTGGTACCGTAAAAGAAGGTATGCCGGTATCATTGGTAAAACGTGATGGCACTATCCAAAAAACAAGAATAAAAGAGTTATATACTTTTGAAGGCTTGGGTAAAGTTAAAGCAACAGAAGTAAGCTCAGGCGATATTTGCGCCGTTGTAGGTATTGATGGTTTTGATATTGGCGATACCATTGCTGATTTCGAAAAACCGGAACAACTGGAGGTAATTCATATTGATGAGCCTACAATGAACATGCTGTTCACTATTAACACTTCACCATTTTTTGGTAAGGAAGGCAAGTTTGTAACGTCACGTCACTTACGCGATCGTTTATATAAAGAAATGGAAAAAAACCTGGCGTTGAAGGTTGTTGAAACAGAGTCGCCGGATTCTTACCTGGTTTATGGCCGTGGTATTCTCCATTTATCAGTATTGATTGAAACCATGCGTCGCGAAGGTTATGAGCTACAGGTTGGACAGCCACAGGTTATCGTTAAAGAAATTGACGGTGTTAAATGTGAGCCGATTGAAACCCTGATTGTTGATGTACCGGGCGAAGTTGCAGGTAAGGTTATTGAATTGGTAACCCAACGTAAAGGCGATTTGCTGATTATGGAGCCAAAAGGCGATTTACAGCACTTAGAATTTGATATTCCTGCTCGCGGTATCATAGGTTTACGTAATAACGTTTTAACTGCTACAGGCGGTGAAGCTATTATGGCACACCGTTTTAAAGCATATGAGCCATGGAAAGGTGTAATCCCCGGCCGTTTAAATGGTGTATTGGTATCTATGGATACCGGTAAAACTACGGCTTTCGCTATTGATAAACTACAGGATCGTGGTCGTTTCCACATCGATCCGGGAGTTGATGTTTATGAAGGCCAGGTTTTAGGTGAGCACATCCGCGATAACGATTTGGTTATTAACTTAACCAAAGGCAAGCAGTTAACTAACATGCGTGCATCAGGTAGCGATACCAACGTACGTATAGCACCTGCTATTAAATTTTCATTAGAAGAATCAATGGAATATATACAAGCTGATGAATATATTGAGGTTACGCCCCAAAGTATCCGTATGCGTAAAATATTCCTGAATGAAAATGAACGCAGAATTAATGCTAAGAAGTTTCA
>JAQBOY010000235.1 GCA_028287805.1 Mucilaginibacter sp. | reverse complement strand
GCAATAGTAGCCTCAACTTTTTGCGAGCTTAGTATATCCTTTTTGCTCATTTGGGTAACCGCTTTTTTATTCAGCGCGGTTATCAGCGTATTTTCCACCTTGTTATCTGCATTGGTTGAGTTATCCTCTATCATGTAGTTAGTGGTAATGCTTATTTTATCACCTAAAGTTTTCACTTCGTTACCATGCCCAAATACATTATC
This sequence comes from Mucilaginibacter sp., assembly GCA_028287805.1. Classification (GTDB taxonomy): domain Bacteria; phylum Bacteroidota; class Bacteroidia; order Sphingobacteriales; family Sphingobacteriaceae; genus Mucilaginibacter. The sequence continues at coordinate 12,374 of JAQBOY010000235.1, read as the reverse complement.
AATTGCATCACGAACATCCTGTGGCGTAGCATTTTTGTTTTGGAAATGCACTACATAAGAACGGCCGCCCTGGAAATCAACACCATAATTAAAGTTTTGAGTAAACATGGATATGATACCTGCCAATATAAATAAGCCGGAGAATATGTAAAATTTGAAACGGTTCTTAACAAATCCATAATGAGCGTTTTTAAAGGTATGTGAGCTCCATGGGTTAGAGAACTTAATGTCCCATCCCTTTTCAAGCATCCATTCAAATATTAACCTTGAAATTAATAAAGAGCAGAATAATGAGGTGATAATACCGATCATTAAGGTAGTTGCAAAGCCTTGTATTGGTCCGCTACCAAAAATGAACAGGATTAAACCCGTTAAGAATGTACTGATGTTTGAATCCAGGATAGATGACAAAGCATGTTTAAAGCCATCAGAAATTGCAAGGCGGATAGATTTGCCTAAAGCCAGTTCTTCGCGTACGCGCTCATAGATCAATACGTTTGCATCAACCGCAATACCCAGGGTAAGCACTATACCGGCAATACCCGGTAAGGTTAATACGGCACGTAAGCTGGTTAATACCCCCATCAGGAAGAATACGTTGATAATTACCGCAACTACCGCAACTGTACCAGCACGGTTATAATAAGCAATCATAAATACCAATACAACCACTAAGCCCATAACGCATGACATTAAACCATCGTTAATAGATTGCTGACCTAATGAAGGGCCAACTACGTCCTCGCCAATAATGCGGGCAGGAGCAGGTAAACGACCAGCTTTTAATACGTTGGCTAAATCTTTGGTATCATCAATAGTAAAGCTTCCGGATATAGAAGATACACCACCTGATATTTCGTTCTGAACAGTGGGAGCAGAGTAAACATTATCATCCAAAACAATGGCAATGGCTTTTTTATCAACACCCGAAGAAGCTTCGGCAGTAATAGCACGCCATTTTTGAGCACCATCAGAATTCATAGTCATGATCACTTCAGGGTTTCCTTTCTGATCATTATCTGCACGGGCATCATTAATCACATCACCTGTTAATACAGGGCCGTTGTCGGCACCGGCAAGCTTAATGGCATATAACTCAAAAACTTTGGTTTTTTCCATTGGTTTTACTGACCAAAGGAACTTCATGCTTTGAGGGATTGTTGCTTTAACATCGGCACTATGCAAATAAGTATTAACCTTAGCGGTATCCTTTTGAGCAGCCCAGCCAACAACAGGACCCGGGCGCAATTGTTGCTGACCGCTTTGATCCTGGTAAATAACCGGTGATAATATAGAAGCTAACGGGTGAGCTGCCGTCAGCGCTTTATTATTTAAGGCAGAAGAATCTTTCCCTGCATTTTTTTGAACTTTATTTAATAAAGATAAGCTTCCTTTTTCAGCAGTGGTGTCTTTTTTAACACCGGCTACTTTTGAAGAATCTTTAGTGCTTTGCTGGCTTTTTGCTGCCAGTAATTTATCAATATTAGCCAGTATCGGGTAGGCATCCCGGTTTTCATAAGTTTGAAAAAATTCCAGTTTAGCTGATCCCTGTAAAAGCTTGCGTACGCGGTCATGATCTTTAACACCCGGTAATTCAATCAAAATACGGTTAGAGTTCTGCTCCAACTGGATATTTGGTTGTGTTACACCAAACTGGTCAATACGGGTGTTTAAAACGGTATAGGATTGTTTTACCGCGGCATTGGCTTCATCTTTCAAATAAGCTTCTACTTCGTTGTTAGTAGCATTAAATTTTAAATGTGCCTGGTTGTCCTTTGTTGAAAAAATGGCGGCTAACTTTCCGTTAGGATTAAGTTTTTCGTATTCATTAACAAATAAGGTAATATAATCACTCTGACTGGTTTTAGCATCATTGCTTGCATTAACCAATGCCTGGTTAAAAACCGGATCGGGATTGTTACCTGATAATGTTTTTACCAGCTCAACCAGCGAGATCTGCATAGTTACGTTCATACCGCCTTTAAGGTCAAGCCCCAGGGCCAGTTCCCTGTCAACGCAGTATTGATAAGAATGCCCAAGCACCGGGTATACCGGTAATTGTGAAACAGAATCCAGATAAGTTTTTACTTTTGCAGTATCGCCTTTAGCATAAACCCTGGCATCATTTTCAACTTTATGCGCCACCCAAGTGAACGAAAGCTGATAGATACATACAATTGCCAGTAGTATAGCAAAAAATTTAATAACCCCTTTACCTTGCATCGTGAATTAGAATATGTAATTAATTAGTTTATAAGCATTTTAAACAAGACGGCAAATCTAACAAAATTTCGCAAGCATGAAATTTAAAATTAAACAAAATATGACCTTTAAATGTTAAAGCCGTTTAAAAGTAATAAAAGAATAAGGCAATAGATTTTTATTATCCGGTTCATGGTCCTCTCTCGCGGTTGCTACCCACTCATCTTCCTTAATATCAGGGAAATAGCTATCACCTTCAAACTCCTGGTGCACAATGGTTAAATAAATGCGATCTGTTAGCTGAAGCGATTGCCGGTAAATTTCGGCGCCGCCAACAATAAAAACTTCGGCCTCATCGGCACATAAGGCTAATGCGGCATCAATTGAATTCACTACTTCGCATCCCGCAATGGTCATATTTTGGCGGGTAATGATAATATTTCTTCTGTTAGGGAGCGGCCTGCCAACAGAATCATAGGTTTTGCGCCCCATAATAATGGTGTGGCCGGTGGTGATCTCTTTAAAATGTTTGAGGTCATTGGGCAGGTGCCATAAAAGTTTATTGTCTTTACCAATGGCGTGGTTTTCGGAAATGGCAACGACGATGGATACGATCATAGTTTATTAAGTAATCAGGTGATCGTCATTGCGAGGAACGAAGCAATCTCTAATGAGAAAGGACGATTTACTGCCTACTTGCATGTGTATAGATTGCTTCGTACCTCGCAATGACGTGTGGTATGTTAGTGATATCGCGTGGTATGTTAGTTTGTATGTTATATGCTTACACTGCCACCTCGCCTTTTATATGCGGCCATGGATCGTAATTTTCCAAAGTGAAGTCTTCAAACTTAAACTGAAAAATATCTTTTACCTCCGGGTTAATCTTCATCGTTGGAAGTGGTCGTGGCTCGCGGCTTAGTTGCAGCCTGGTTTGTTCCAAATGGTTGTTGTATAAATGCGCATCGCCCAGGGTATGTATAAAATCGCCGGGTTCAAGATCACATACCTGTGCTGCCATCATGGTCAATAGTGCATACGAGGCTATATTGAATGGTACACCCAAAAAAATATCTGCGCTGCGCTGATAAAGCTGGCAGGAAAGTTTCCCGTCGGCTACATAAAACTGGAACATATTGTGGCATGGTGGAAGCGCCATTTTATTTACATCAGCAACATTCCATGCCGATACGATTATGCGGCGTGAATCAGGATTGTTTTTAATTTGGTTGATGACCTGGGTTATCTGATCTATATGCCCGCCGTCTGGTGTAGGCCACGAACGCCACTGGTAGCCATATACCGGGCCCAGGTTTCCTTCTGCATCGGCCCATTCATCCCATATACGCACGCCATTTTCTTTTAAGTACCTGATATTGGTATCGCCACTTAAAAACCATATCAGCTCGTGGATAATAGATTTTAAATGCAGCTTTTTGGTAGTAACCATCGGGAAGCCATCCTGCAGGTTAAAGCGCATCTGGTAACCAAACACACTGAGCGTACCTGTGCCGGTACGGTCATGTTTTTGTGTGCCGTTTTCCATTACATGTCGCATCAGGTCGAGATACTGTTTCATTTTTTTGTTAAGTTGTAAACGTTGCAAGTGTTGTAAAAGTTGAAGAGGTTGGGCATTTTAACTCGCAGAAGTTTATTAAATTAAAACTTTTACAACAATTAAACCATTTTTAACTCCAATACTAAACGCAAATAAAAATAATCTATTTTTGGTATCCTACGGATGTTTAAAAATAGATGCCGTGTTAATCATTTATGATCACATTTCCCAATGCCAAAATTAATATAGGTCTTAATATTACTGAACGCCGTGCAGATGGCTACCATAACCTCGAAACTATTTTTTATCCGGTAAAAATAAATGACGCCCTGGAAATCATGGTAAGCGATAAATTAAGTTTTCAGTCATCGGGGCTGGAGATTCCGGGCCGGATGGAAGACAATCTTTGTGTTAAAGGTTATCATTTGCTAAAAAAAAATTATGATCTGCCGCCAGTAGCTATTCACCTGCATAAGCATATTCCAATTGGAGCAGGGCTTGGCGGAGGCTCAGCAGACGCGGCATTTTTTATTAAATTGCTGAATCAAACTTTTGAGCTGGGTTTAACGGTGGATAAAATGCAGGATTATGCCCGCACATTAGGTGCCGATTGTGCTTTTTTTATTGAGAATAAACCCGTATTCGCTTTTGAGAAGGGAGATGAATTTGAACCCATAAAACTCGACTTGTCCGGTTATAAAATTGTATTGGTGATGCCGCCGGTACAAGTTTCAACTGCCGAGGCTTACCGGGGCGTTAAACCTGCCATTGTTAAAGAATCATTAATGGAGCTGATCTATCTGCCGGTTGCAGAATGGAAAAAGCATATCAAAAATGATTTTGAAGAATCCATATTTAAAAATCATGCGGAGATAAGAGGGGTTAAGGCCGCGCTTTATGAGGCCGGAGCTTTGTACGCCAGTATGAGCGGGAGCGGGGCCTCTGTATTTGGCATATTTGAAAATACACCTGACCTTACCAGACTTGAAAAAAACAACCAGGTATTTTGGGATTTATAAATTTAGAATTCAGATTTACGATTAAATTTAAACTCGTAAATCTGAACTCGTAAATTTTCAAAGCCCCGCATCATCGGTAACGCCACGGCTTACACCTTCCGCCCAGTCGCTATCTCCAAGTCCTTTTGCCACCGCTGTTAATAAGCGGTTGTGTACTATGCTTGCAAATGGCATGGGGGTTTCACATTGCTGAGAGAGCTTAAATGCCAGACGGGCGTCCTTATAGCCTAATTTGGCTTTAAAGCCAACCGGTTGGTATTGTTTATTGGCAATCATTTTACCGTAGTTCTGAAAAATTGGCGCGTTAAAAAGCGTTGAGCTAAAAAAGTCCGCTACTTTAGCACGGTCCAGGCCATTCTTTTCTGCCAGGGTATAAGCTTCGGCCATCATTTCCATTGAAGCCATGATCATAAAATTACCCGCAATTTTTACCACGTTGGCGCCACCTGCATTTTCTCCAAAATCAATAATGCCTTGTCCCATCGCTTCCAGTATCGGGTGGGCCATTTCTTTTGCCTTTTGCTCTCCTGATACACATATCCAAAGTTTCTTTGCTGCCGCTGCTTCAGGTCTTCCAAATACCGGTGCAGCCAAATAATAGTTCCCCGCACTATGATGCAGGTCGGCAAGATATACTGCTGTTTCGGGCGAGATGCTGCTCATGGAAATATGCACAGCATATTTGGGCAACGTTTGTAACAGTCCATTTTCGCCGGCGGTAGCCTCCTTAACAATTTCATCTTCCGACAGCATGGTGATAATGGTAGAAACACCGGTAGCCGCCTCGGCAGGAGTTTTACATTTGATGATTGAACCGTTATCCAACTCGTCCGCTTTCGACAAGGTGCGATTATAAACCTGTAAATTATAGCCCGCAATAATCAGGCTTTTTGCCATGTTAAGGCCCATGTTACCAAGGCCTATAAAACCAATCTTTTTTTCCATAATTCATTAACTGATATAATCCCTGTCTTCATCACTTAGTGTATTGGTATCATCTTTTTTGTGTATGCTGTCATGATACCCGCCAATGTCATACTTTGCCTTTTTTGGGCGACCAACTATAATGCCTAAAATAAAGGCGGTAACTGATACGGCTGTCATCACTACCAGCTTTGATATATACACATCCCCAAACAATAAAGTAAACTTTACCGAATCGGTATTTTGCATTAAGATGATAGTAAGCAGTGCAGTAATGATGATAGCGATAATTGTTTTTATGCTCATGGTGTTACGGTTTAACAGTTAAGCCAATATGAGGTTTTTAAATGTTTTATAAAAAGTTATTTATTGCCAGGCCAAAGTTATTTAATGCCGGGCCAGCATTGTTGTGATGGGAGCTGGGCAACTGCTGCATTAATCAGTATCTGTAAAATTTGTGTTTACTGCTTCTGCTTTTTTTAAGCCTGTTTTTCCGGTCGCAATTCAGGGGGAATATTAACACTGTTTTTGAGGGGAAAAAACAATGGCACAAAATCAACAAAATTAGCAAGGCTTTTAACTGGTGCATTCCAGCAGGGGAGGTGCCTCCAATTTTTTAAAATCCAACTTTTATATTTCAATACACTATGGTCAAATTTTTCATCACAATTGTTCATGCATAAATTTTACTTCATATTAAAGTGGTTAGCATGTTGATTATAAAATAACTATGCATTAAAATAGTATCATTTTTTGTTAAATACTAAAAAATTTAGTTTTTTCAATATTAACTTACGTTAATTTATATCAATAATAAGTTTCATTAATTGTAGTTTTATGTTGATTAACAGATATTTATATTTTATGTAATGCGACTTATTTTAGGCTTTATAATACGATTTAAAAGATAAATAGTAGGTTTATTATAGCTTGGAGAGATATTTTAAATTGTTCAATATTGATACACTAACAAAATATTTAATTTTGCCTCTGATCTATCAAAATGTGCTGAACCTATAAATAGCTTACCGGAAAAATAAGTCGCTTAGAAAGGCTTAAAATGCGAAATTGTATACGGTATTTTCCACCACTACCCTGCTTGAAAAAAAATATGGTGTGAATTTTCGCAGTATAATATACCGGGAAAACTGAAATATGATGATGAAATTAACGGCTGTTTCTTTTATGAATTTGCTTTTTGGCAACCGGGAAAAGGAAGATTGTAGACAAAATAATTATTGCGCCGATCCAAAAACCGATCGTCATTTTATTCAGATCTCCAAAAAAAAGGAAGGACATCAGGATGCCATATACCGGTTCAAGGTTAGTTATTAATGCTACACGGAAGGCAGAGAGTTCGCGCATAACAGCTACCCCGGCAACATAAGCAAGCGACGTACATACGGTACCTAACAGCAGGAGATAGCCAATATCAGCATTCTTTAATAGCATGGAATGATCAAATCCATGGGTGAAAAAAAGGTATACCGAAGCCCAGAATAATGCACCGCACATCTCATAAAATGCAATTACCGGCGCCTCATAACGCTTAACCTGTTTGGAATTAATGATAGAAAAAAGACTGGCACATACCGCGCTTGTTAGTCCTAAAAGTATACCCTTAGTGTATTGTGTTTCAAATTTGAATATTAAAAAAATACCGCAGATGATGAATAATCCGGCCACGATCTCCAATTTAGAAATGCGAGTTTTGTTGATAAGCGGTTCAAATATTGCCGTAAATAAAGTGATGGAAGACAGGCAAACCAGCGTTACCGGAACCGTTGATAATTTAATTGAAGCAAAGAATAATATCCAGTGTCCGCCTACTAAAGCACCTGTAAAAAACAATTGCAGAAAGGTTTTTCGAGTAACTTTAAATGCTGTTTTATTAAACTTAAAATAAAGAAACAAAGATATCAGCGCTATTAATACCCGGTACCAAACCAACTGTACTGCTGCTATTGAAATGAGCGCACCTAAAATACTGGTGAATCCCCATATAAATACGGTAAAGTGAAGTATTAATAAGTTCTTGTTTAAGCCCGAAACGGTAGTGTTATTTAAAGCCATTATTTAGGCGCTTTTCTGAGTAAATAGAGGCCGAGTAAGCCAAATAATCCATTGGGTACAAATACAGCGATGATAGGTGGCAGGCTGCTTTTTAACGCGAACACAACCGCAAATTTGTCAACCACCACATAAGCAAAACATAAAAACAGCCCTATCCCAAGGGGCAGGCCAATGCCCCCGCGCACCTTACGTGATGAAATGGAAACACCTATTAATGTAAGTACAAATGATGATAAAGGATATACAAAGCGCCTGTATTTTTCATACTGCATGTCCTTTAAATCGCCTGCGCCCCTTATTTCTTCTTTGTCAATATTTTTATTTAACTCGCTTAATGACATGGCCGGATAGTTATTATTTACCACAAAATCTGATGGCCTTAAATCTAAAACGGTATCTTTTTGCGGCAGGTTTATTGTCAATTTTTCTTTTAAGCCATTAACATACCGCACAGAATAATTTCTGAATGACCATACCCTTTTAACAGAATCATATACAATTGTATTAGCTATCAACTTTTCGCGAAGTTTATCGCCGTCAAACTTTTCTAAAGTAAACATATAGCCTGTATGCGATGTATTATCATAAGATTGAGCATATACATAGGTTTGTTTATCTAATTGCAGGTGTACTTCATTTTTCGAAGCATCGCCATAAAATCCATGCGTATTTTCAAAGTTTATTTTTAAAGCGTTGGTAAAAGGGATCAAATAAACGTTGGCAAAAAATGATATCACAAATATGATAGTCGCTGCAACAAAATACGGCCTTAAAAAACGATTAAAACTTACTTTACCACTTAGTATAGGCACAATTTCTGTTTGATTGGCCATTTTAGATGTAAAATAAATTACCGCTAAAAAATTGATCAGCGGTGATAGCAGGTTCATGAAAAAAGGAATAAAACCGGCGTAATATTTGAATACAATTTCTCCGAGCGTGGCGTGCTTGGTCAAAAAATTGTCCATGTGTTCTGATACATCAAACACAACAGATATTACAATGATCAGCAAGAGTGTAAAAACAAAAGTGCTTAGGTATTTTTTAATAATATACCAATCAATGATCTTTAAATATCTGTCTAAAAACGCGTTCATTTATAATCTTTGGCCTAATCGGTTAACCATTATTTTTTTCCAGTCGTAAAATTCGCCGGTTATTATTTTTTTACGGGCTTCTTTAACTAACCACAAATAAAAGTGCAAGTTATGTAATGTAGCTATTTGTGCCCCTAATATTTCTCCCGAATGTATTAAATGCCGTAAATAGGCTTTTGTATAGGCGGTATCTGCCAAAAGAGCACTATCCGTCTCAATTGCCGAAAAATCATTTTTCCATTTTTCATTCTTGATATTAATAATACCGTCTTTTGTAAAAAGCATACCATTGCGGGCATTACGGGTAGGCATCACACAATCAAACATGTCAATTCCCAGGGCTATATTCTCCAATATATTTACTGGTGTACCTACACCCATTAAATAACGTGGTTTTTGCTCGGGTAATATATTGCAAACTACTTCTGTCATAGCATACATTTCCTCTGCCGGTTCGCCTACTGATAATCCGCCTATAGCGTTTCCTTCCCGTTCAAAAGATGCGATAACTTCTGCTGATTTTACGCGGAGGTCTTTATACACTGATCCCTGCACAATAGGAAAAAATGTTTGACTGTAACCATACTTAGGCTCGGTACTGTCAAACCGCTCGCAGCAACGCTTTAACCAGCGGTGCGTCATTTCTATTGACCTGCGCGCATAGCCGTAATCGCAGGGGTAAGGTGTGCACTCGTCAAATGCCATAATAATATCAGCGCCAATAATACGCTGTATATCCATCACATTTTCGGGCGTAAATAAGTGTTTTGAGCCATCAATATGCGAGCGGAAAGTAACGCCTTCTTCCTTAATTTTCCGCACCTCTGTAAGCGAATAAACCTGGTAACCGCCGCTATCTGTTAAAATAGGCCCGTCCCAGCCATTAAAACAATGTAATCCGCCGGCAGCTTCCAGGGTGCTTAAACCCGGCCTTAAGTATAAATGGTAAGTATTTCCTAATATGATCTGCGCTTCAATATCATTTTTAAGCTCATGCTGATGCACGGCTTTTACCGTGCCTGCAGTACCAACCGGCATAAAAATAGGAGTTTGTATAGTTCCGTGGTCGGTAATGATTTCGCCTGCGCGGGCTTTTGAAAGCGGATCTTGTGCTGTTAAGTTAAATTTCATTGCAAGGGGGCAAAAATAGCAGTTTATTATTGAATAGTTGCAGAATAGAAGGAACAAGTATGGGGAGGCAATAATCAAGCTTGGATTAATATTATCCTGAGCTTAATTCTTGCTATGATTCTCATTACTACAACTTTTTGTAACTAAACACTGTTAATTCCATTGATTTTTAACAAATTTGCTCCATATTTACCTTAGTTTGGAAACTTATATACAAGCCGCTCTCCTTATTTTATTATTGCTGTGTTTTATTGTCCAGTTATATTTTTTAATAGCCAGGCAAAAGTCACTTGCGGGCTATCAACCACCTGACGACTTACCGATAGTTAATTTACCTGTTTCGGTAATTATAAGCGCACGTAATGAGCAGGAAAATCTGAAAGAAAACTTACCATTAATATTACAGCAAAAATATCCTGATTTTGAGGTAATAGTGGTGAATGATTGTTCATATGATTACTCTAACCAGGTTTTAGAAGACTTAAACAAAGAGTATCCACATTTGCGTATTGTAACTATTACAGAGCATGAACGCTTTAAAACCGGTAAAAAGTTCGCGCTTACTTTAGGTATAAAGGCCGCAAAGAACGAACATTTACTGTTTACCGATGCCGATTGTAAGCCAGCCTCTGAAAACTGGATTACCTATATGGCCAGTAAATTTTCGCCTTCTGTGCAAATTGTATTAGGCTATTCGCCTTATTATAGTACCAATAACTTTTTAAACCCGTTCATTCGTTTTGAAACGTTAAAAACGGCTATAAATTACTTGTCGGCCGCATTAAACGGCGAGGCTTATATGGGCATAGGGCGTAATCTGGCCTATACCAAAACCCTGTTTTTTAGCGCAAAAGGTTTTGCAGCACATATGCATGTTATGGCTGGTGATGATGATTTGTTTGTGAACCAAAATGCCACCGCTGATAATACAGCCATAGAGATACACCCGGATACCTTTGTATATACCAGTGCAAAAACAACATTAAGGTCATTGTACCGGCAAAAGAAACGGCATATGGGCGTTGGTAAGTTATATAAGAATAATCACAGGCGCCTGCTTAGCCTGGATGCAATAAGCGGATTTATATTTTATATACTGCTTATAATTTGTTTTGTTTTCAAATTTGAGCCTTTATTGGCCTTAGGGCTGTTTTTGTTCAGGTGGATAATACAATTTATTATTTATCGTAAAACATTTAAAAAGTTAGATGCTTTATCATTATTATGGTATTTGCCATTTTTTGATTTTGTTTATTATCTTTATCTAAACGTTTTTGGGTTAATCGGAACCTTTATTAAAACTACCCAATGGAAGTAAATGCAAATTTCACCGAAAACGCGAAAAATGATTTTCACTTAGTGGTTAAAGCCCGTGAAGGAAATCAAAAGGCTTATGCAGATTTGATGCATAGATATAAAGACTCCATTTATTTCATGGTGCTTAAAATGGTTAATAATAAGGAAGATGCGATGGACCTGACGGTAGAAACGTTTGCCAAAGCATTTGAGAAATTAGATAAGTACCAGCCCGAATTCGCTTTTAGTACCTGGTTATTCAGAGTAGCCACCAATAATTGTATTGATTTTATCAGGAAGAAAAAGCTGAATACCTTGTCTATTCATGGCATGTTGGATGAGGATGGGGAGGAAAAGCCATTGCAGATAAGATCTGATATTTTAAACCCTGAGGAAAACTCTATTAAAAAGCAGCAAACCGAAGAATTAAAATTGCTGATCGAGAATTTACCGCTCCGTTACCGCAACCTGATCACCCTGCGCTATTTTGATGAATTATCTTACGAGGAAATAGCCCAGAATCTTGACTTACCTTTAGGTACGGTTAAAGCACAATTATTCAGAGCCAGGTATTTGCTGGGCAATATCATGAACCGTTTTTCAAGGGATGACATCTGAACAGCTATTTAACTATTTCCCGGACCTAACACCACAGCAGCGACAGCAATTTGAGCAGTTGCCTGAATTGTATACCTATTGGAATAACCAGATCAATGTGATATCCCGTAAGGATATTGACCAGCTATTTGAAAGGCATGTTTTACATTCATTAGGTATTGCTAAAGTAATTACATTTTTACCCGGAGAAAAAGTGCTGGACGTAGGTACCGGCGGAGGTTTTCCCGGCATACCGCTGGCTATCCTGTTCCCCGAAACTCAGTTTTATTTGGTTGATTCTATCGGCAAAAAAATAAAAGTAGTACAAGAGGTAGCCGCGGCTTTAGGCTTAACCAATGTTAAGGCAGCTCATTTGCGTGCCGAGCAGGTTGATGAAAAGTTTGATTTTGTGGTATCACGTGCGGTAACCCGCTTAAAGGAGTTTTATCCCTGGGTAAAAGGGAAGTTTAATAAAGC
>JAQBOY010000223.1 GCA_028287805.1 Mucilaginibacter sp. | reverse complement strand
TTTATAATAATGAAACTGAATTTAAAACGACCGCTGGCTTTTTTTGACCTGGAAGCTACAGGAACTAATGTTGCCACAGATCGTATAGTAGAAATATCCATTATCAAGCTTCATCCTACCGGAGAGGAAGAAGTAAAAACATGGCGTGTACATCCCGGAATACCTATCCCGCTTGAATCATCATTAATACATGGTATTTATGATGAGCATATACAGGATGAGCCAAAGTTTAAAGAACTGGCGCAGGAAATTGCAGCTTTCCTGCAGAACAGCGATCTGGCTGGTTATAATTCCAACAAGTTTGATATACCCATGCTGGTGGAGGAGTTTTTACGTGCCGGAGTATCATTTGACCTTGATAAATGCCATTTTGTTGATGTGCAAAACATCTTCCATCAAATGGAACAGCGTACTTTAAAAGCCGCTTACCAGTTTTATTGTAATAAACAGATCATTAATGCCCACTCGGCCGAGGCTGATACCCGGGCTACCATGGAAGTTTTACTGGCCCAGATAGAAAAATATGAAAATATGGAGTGGGAAGATAAAAAGGGCAATAAGACAATTCCTATAGTAAATAATGTTGAAGCATTGCATCAATTTACCAATTTAAACAGGCCGGTTGATTTTGCAGGACGCCTGGCCTACAATGAACAGGGTGAAGAGGTATTTAACTTTGGTAAGCATAAAGGCAAAAAAGTAGAAGATATATTTACTATTGAGCCCAGCTATTATTCGTGGATGATGCAGGGTGATTTTCCGTTATATACTAAACGTAAGCTGGAAGAGATCTATAACCGCTGGAATACCAAAAGAAATGCAGAACGACAGGCTGCAAAACCTGCGCAACCTAAACCGGTTGAACCAGTAGAAAAAAAGGAATTTTCAAAACCTGCGCCTCCAAAACCAAACCCTAACTATAATGCTAATAACAACCGGGATAACAAGCCTTTTAAAAAGAAAGATGAACCTGCATTGCCTGTAAATGAGGATATGTTAAAACAACTGGCAGATAAATTTAAGAAGGGATTGTAAAAGAAAACTGTTAATTCATTCCACATTAATCTGATGTATTCATGAATGTGATCTATTCAAGCATACATCAATTTTTTAATAGGTTTGGAACTTACTTGTCAATTATGTTTGGGGTAGTACACGCTTACCTGGTCCTCCCCAAATCATAATATATATTTGATCACCCCTTGTTATCCCTACACACAAAACAGAAGGTTTATTGATTTTTCAACTCCTTTTAAAGAGGAGCTTCGGGTCCGGGTATGATATACCTGAATTACAAAATCAGGTTAAAACACTTAAAGTAGTATTGCTTATAACCACATTATATTTTTTTTGTGCTTTTACTGCCGGCCCCACCAGTACTTCACCTGTAGTACTGAATTCACTTTTATGCCATGGGCATATGAATACATTCTGTTTAACATTATAAGCAATCTTTGCTTGTAAATGGGTGCATGCAACCTGTACAGCTGAAAATGAATTTGGAGTATTACCTGCTGCAACCCGTGCAATAATAACTGCACCTACAATTTTTGAATCGCCGATGTTTACAATATCATTATTTAAATCCAGGGTAAATAAACTGGAACCCGGCGGAGTTACTGGTTGTGGGGTGTCATATGCAGCGCCGCTTCCGCACGAACCAACGCATACAGCAGTTATACCTAAACCTAATTTTGATAGAAATTCATTTCTTTCCATTGTTTTAATTTTAATAATTTTTCAACTTTTAGTATGCTAATATTTTGAACGTACAATTGATAACCACCATTAGCTTACACCATTAACAGTACTTACAATTAGGCCAGTATTATATTATTGCTTTTTATGATTAAAATCAAACATCCTTGAAATAGTAAATCCTATCCGGTATTGTCCCTTTGAATAATTTGATTGAGTATTGCTTAAATAATTGATCTCAGAAATAGCCCTGGAATTTGAAAAATTCAAGGTGAATACGTGTCCGCCGGTTTCAATCTCAATACCAAAACCTAAAGGATCATAAAAACCGTTAGCAGTGCTTCTGAAAGATGAGAATGGGTGTGCATAATCAATTATAAACCCCATGTGTTTGGTTACTTTAAAACGGGCTGCTGCCGATATAGAGAAAAATTGCTGCGTATTACCTGCAACAAAGGGAATGGGCATATTATCGCGTACAAAGGAAGGGGCTACAGATAATGAAAAATCTGATGAGAATTTTCGGGCGAAAATCGCCTCTGCAAAATAGGATAACCGGTCGCTAAATGCATGATAAGAATCATAAGGACGCATACCTGTTTCGCCAATCACGGTTATGGCAAGTGGTGTACTATTGTCCGTTGTTTGATGTATTATCGCATATTTTAAATTCATATTAACCAACCTGCTTATTGTGCTTCGGCCTAAATCAATGTTTAGGTTATCGGTTAATCCATATTCCAGCCCTATATATACATCGGCAATATTATCAAGACCATAAAAAGTTTGTCCGCCACCTGCTGAGCCGGCAAAATCACCAAACCGGTGAATGATCATTAAATTAAGGTTATTCTTTTTAACCGTTTCAGTTGTTTGCGACAAAATCAACATGGTTGATTTAAAAATAGTAACGGGTTCTTTTTTATTATCACTGGTAAGTGAATTCAATAATGAATCAGCTGGGTTACTCTCTTTTGCAGCATCAGCTTTTTGAGCTGATAAACGAAAGCTTATGATAAGAAATGTTAATAAAATGATATGTTTTTTCATTATTGACTCTATTTGCTTTGATTGTTTTTGTATTCGGTGTAGGTGGCTGCAACATTCATTTTTATGTTTTCGGCAATATTGTGAAACACAATTTGTGGGATTTTTATATCGTGGTCAGCACACTTTACTATAAACTCCGAAGACATGTTGATTACCCCGTTTTTAATAATAAATGTCCCCTGGATTGTTCTTTTCTTTGTAACTCCATGAATGTTCAGGTCGCCTGTAACTGCTATTTGATAAGTTCCGTCTTTTGTAAGATCAACGTTTTGCTCAATTTTGCCTTTAAAAGATGCTCTGGGATATTTATCACTTTCCAGGTAATCCGTATTAAAATGTTCTTTCATCAGTGATTGATCAAATTGAAAAGAGCTGATTGTTACGTTAAAACCTAATTCACCTGTACTTGCGTTATAAACTGATACACCAGTTGAGGTTGCACCTTTTATATCCTCTAATGGCGAACTGGAATAAAGACTGATCTTTGCATTTTTACAAGTGTAAAAATCATTCCCCGGGGGGTTGAAGCATATCAGGGAAAGTAAAATAATACCTATATATTTCATTTTTTTATAATTATTTAATCTATTATTTGCCAATTATAACAAAAAAAGGCTATTAACCTTAATATATTAGCAATAAAAATGAAAATAAATCGGTATATTTAAGCATATTTAAATTATTTTCTTGCCAGTAAATAAAATATCATGCTATATAGATATCTTCCTTCCCTCTCGTAGTAAAATTGACTACAACTACAGAAATGTAAAAAATACAGTTAATCAATAACATACCCAATAATAAAATACAAAATCGTTATTGATAAGGTGCTAAAGTCAATATGAATTATACATTAACTATATATTAATTATATATCTATATTTTTATTAAATATGTAAAAAATAATAACGGCGACCTGCAGGTAGAAGAAGACAATATGCCCCGGGCAATGTTAGAATATAGCACAGCGTTCCGTTCAAATTTGGAGATGAAATACTGCATGTCATTACACTGGCCAATAATAAAGCCATTAAACAGGTTTACCAGGCATGGTGGTTTGATTGGTATAGAAGAAAATATATGGTGAAAAGGCACATGCTTTTATTTACTGTTCCTGTTTTATAAGGAAACTAATTGCAGGTAATACTAAATATATGCTTGCACATCGGGATCAATCTTTTTTACATAAATTTCCGGCTGTATAATAACAAAGCGTACGAGGCTGAATTCTGCTTTGATATTTCCACGGATGCGGTCAATAGCATCGTTGATCTCGGCGGTATCTAAATCAGGTTTAAAGGCTACTATCAACATTAATAATATTTCTTCCGGCGATTGATAGGTAGATAATATATGCATCAGCTTTAATACAGCTTTATCCCCTTCGGTTATTTCGGTGATCCTCCTCATACTTTCACTCCTTATCCCCTCGCCCATCAGCAAACTGCGGCTTTCCCTTGCCAGGATAAGCGAAACAATGATCAGTATGAGGCCAACTAATAGCGAGGCTATGCCATCAAAATACGGAAGATTAAATTTATGGCTAATGTACAGACAAATAGCTACGATAAATAACCCCATAACAGCGGCGCTATCCTCAAATAACACAAGAAAGGTAGATGGATCTTTACTTCTCACAATGGCTCCCCACCAGCTTTGCCCACCTCTTAATTTGTTAAATTCTCTTGCTGCTATAATTAATGAAGAGCCCTCAAATAGCACAGAAATTATCAGTACTACATAACTCCAGGTAGCGTTACCCAGTTTTATAGGGTTGATAATATGTAAAATGCCCTGATATATGGATATGCCACCACCCAAGCCAAATATCAGTATAGATACCACGAACGACCAGAAATACAATTCCTTGCCATAGCCAAAAGGGTGATACTTATCCGGCTTTTTTTTACTGAGGTGCAGGCCCAGCAGCAATAATAGTTCATTAATAGTATCAACCACCGAATGTACCCCTTCGGCTATCATTGCCGAGCTGTTACTAATGCCTCCGGCAATAAATTTGGTAATAGCTATAAGCAGATTGGCAGCCAGCGCGCTATAAATAGACTTGTTTGGTGAGGCCATATTTATAAAATAAATAAGTACAGGTTATGTTTTCAAGTTTTCATTGTAACACGCACTTTGCGAGAGGACATTCAAGAACAGGCATGACACCTAACATTTCTTTCTTGTTAAAAAGTGTTAAAAAAATTAATTAAAGACTAATCCCATAAAATTAAATCATATATTTACATTTAAATTACAAAAGTAATTGTACTATTTATTAGCCCTAACTATAGATGCCGTTTTTAAATAATGTGTTGGAACCGCCTGCTTACGGGTGGAAAGATGAGTGTG
>JAQBOY010000216.1 GCA_028287805.1 Mucilaginibacter sp. | reverse complement strand
TCCTGGTGTATAATATCAAAAAAAGCGCTTAAGCTGTTTACCTCATGCAGTTCACGTGCTAATGTAGCCGCCAAATCAAAACGGAAACCATCTACATGCATCTCAATTATCCAGTAACGCAGGCTATCCATCATTAACCGCAAAACATTAGGTAAATTAGCATTCAGGGTATTTCCTGTTCCAGTATAGTCTTTATAATATCGCTTATCCTCAGTTAAACGGTAATAAGAAGCGTTATCTATACCTTTAAAAGATAAAGTTGGCCCCATTTGATTTCCTTCGCCGGTATGATTATAAACCACATCTAAAATAACCTGGATACCTGCCTTATGCAGTTCCTTAACCATATTTTTAAATTCCAGTACCTGCTCCCCCCTTACCCCGCTGGAGGAATACCGGGCATCGGGTGCAAAAAAGCCAATAGTATTATAACCCCAATAATTGGTTAATCCCTTTTCTTTTAATGACCGGTCTGACAAAAACTGGTGAACAGGCATCAATTCAATAGCGGTAATACCCAAATCTTTCAAATAAGCAATACAAACAGGATGAGCAATTGCAGCGTAAGTACCCCGTATTTCTTCCGGTATTTCGGGATGAAGCTTGGTAAATCCCTTCACATGCGTTTCGTATATAACCGTATTATAATACGCAAGGGTCGGGCTGGTATCTTCTTCCCAATCAAAGTTGGGGTTAATTACTACAGACTTGGGGAGATAAGGAGCGCTATCAGTTTCACTGAAACTCAGGTCCTCATCAGGATGCCCAATTTGGTAGCCAAATAAGGCATCATCCCAGTCTATTACTCCCGAAACAGCTTTAGCATAGGGATCTAACAACAGCTTATTGGGGTTGAAGCGATGCCCATTCTCAGGCTCATATGGCCCGTGAACCCGGAATCCATACATCTGACCAGGGCCTAAATCCTTCACATAAATATGCCAGATAAAATCGGTCCGCTCAATTATTTTAATTTTTTTAGATTCTGTTTGATCTTTATCCGCATCAAAAAGGCAGAGTTCAACTGCCGTCGCATTCTCTGAATATAGAGTAAAATTTACGCCTTCGCCGTCCCATGTTGCACCAAGAGGAAACGGCTTTCCCGGAGAAGTAATAATATTCATTTTATTAAATTTTTAAGGTTTAAGGTTGTTAAACTATCAACACCATTTGTCCATCACTATCACCCTTTAAGGCTCCTATATAAATTCAAAAATTATCTAAATGTTTTTCAAAAGCTGAATTAGGACCTTAAAATATTCGTTACAATTAAACAATTTTCATAAATGATAATTTTATTACACGCGTATTGCTAAAGCAATCAGGCATATACGTGATCAATTGCGGTAAACCTTATTCAACTCAAATAAATCGATTGTGTGCATTCTATCCGCATTAGCTTATAGGCATTGTTTTATTGTTAATCGATTATTTTTTTCATTATAATTTAAACTTTTAACTTAATAATAGGTTAAGTTTCATGTAACAATCACTGATTAACTATTGATAGTTTGGCGATTTTATTATTTAAGTAATAAGAAATTAATGATCAATTATAAAGGCATTCAAAGAGTCATCATTACTTATGTTTCTCCACAGGTTGATAATGGTCAATTCCCTGCAAAAGCAGCTATTAATGAATCTATAACACTTTCGGCAGATATTTTTAGTGACGGGCATGATGAGATATCCGCAAGCGCTTTTATAAAAAAACCAAACGGGGAAGAATGGACAGAGCTTCCTATGAACTTTGTGATCAACGATCACTGGGCTATAAACCTTATACCCGATCAGATCGGCTTTTATGAATTCCGGATTGAAGGATGGGTTGATCATTATAAAACCTGGAGCAAGGGCCTGCAGAAGAAATATGAAGCCGGGCAGGATATCCGTGTTGAATTACAGATCGGTGCGAAAATAATAGAGCAGGCCGCAAATGTATCCACTACAAACAATACCAAATTATTAGAATGGAGCAGTTCGCTAATAAATCCGGCAAACCCTGCTGATGCCGTTCAATTAGCAACAAGTGATGAGGTAGCTGCTGTAATGTACCACTATCGCCACCCTGCAGCTGTTACGTCTTACCCTTCTACGCTTAAAATTGAGGTAGAAAGAAAAAAAGCTGCTTATAGTACCTGGTACGAGTTGTTTCCCCGCTCCGCATCCCCGGACCCAGGCAAGCACGGCACCTTTAAAGATGTGATAGGACTGCTGCCCAGAGTTGCAAAAATGGGGTTTGACGTTTTGTATTTCCCGCCCATCCATCCTATTGGTGAGAAAAACCGTAAAGGAAAAAATAATTCTTTAACAGCCGGCGCGGATAATCCCGGCTCTCCCTGGGCCATCGGGAACAGAAAAGGCGGTCACAAGGCCATTCATCCACAGTTAGGCACATTAAAAGATTTTAAATTATTGATTAAGGAAGCTAAAACGTTGGGGATTGAACTGGCTATGGATATTGCTTACCAATGCGCGCCGGATCATCCTTATGTTAAATCGCATCCCCAATGGTTTAAATGGCGCCCTGACGGAACCGTTCAATATGCAGAAAATCCGCCCAAAAAATATGAAGATATTTTGCCCTTTAATTTTGAAACAGATGACTGGCAAAACTTATGGAGCGAATTAAAAAGCGTAGTAGATTATTGGATAGATGCCGGTGTAACCATTTTCAGGATAGATAACCCGCATACAAAATCTTTCTTTTTTTGGGAATGGATGATAGGCGAGGTAAGAAAGGTGCACCCCGAAGTGTTGTTTTTAGCTGAAGCATTTACCCGCCCGCGTATAATGGAAAGGCTTGCCAAAGCAGGTTTTAATCAATCATACACTTACTATACCTGGCGAAACACCAAAAGTGAATTGGAAGAGTATATGACGTTGTTAACCAAAACAGATATGCGTTATTATTATCGTCCAAACTTTTGGCCCAACACTCCTGATATCCTCCCGCCTGTATTAATCAATGGTGGCGAGAACGCACATATTATGCGGTTGATATTAGCAGCTACCTTGTCATCCAACTACGGCCTGTACGGCCCCGTATATGAGTATGGAATAAATAAGCCGCATGGCGCAAAAGAAGAATACGTTGATAATGAGAAGTATGAGATTAAGCATTGGAACTGGGATGAGTATACCCGGATTGGCGAAATTATTACACTTATCAACCGTATACGCAGGCAAAACCCAGCCTTGCAAACTACCTGGAATATAGAGTTTGGTGCAACCAGCAACGATCAGATCATTTGTTATGCAAAAGCAGATCTCAGATCGGGTAACCTCCTTATTGTAGCCGTAAACCTGGATGTTTTTCATACCCAGGCAGCTAATGTTAAAATACCTTTTGAAAAATTGGGTATTAAACCCCTGCAAAATTATATAGTTCATGATTTGCTGAGCGGCGAAAAATACCGGTGGCATAACGAATGGAACTATGTACAATTAAACCCTTACCAAATGCCTGCTCATGTGTTTAAAGTGGAGCAGTTATAATTGATGAACTATGGCAGAAGAAAAAACAATATTGGACGATAAATTACACTGGTATAAGGATGCCATTATTTATGAGCTGCATATCAAAGCATTTAATGATGGTGATAGTGATGGTATTGGCGATTTTAAAGGCTTGCTTCAAAAATTGGATTACCTGCAGGATCTGGGAGTTACGGCTATCTGGCTGCTGCCTTTTTATCCTTCTCCGCTTAAAGATGATGGCTATGATATTGCCGACTATTATAACATTAATCCATCGTACGGCACCATAGCTCAATTTAAGCAATTTTTAAAAGAGGCACACAAACGGGAATTGAAAGTAATAACCGAGTTGGTAATTAATCATACCTCTGATCAGCATCCCTGGTTTCAAAGAGCGCGTAAAGCTCCTAAGGACTCCATATACAGAAATTATTATGTGTGGACAGATGATCCGCAGCAATACCGTGATGCACGTATCATTTTTCAGGATTATGAAGCCTCCAACTGGACATGGGACCCAATTGCCAAACAATATTTTTGGCACCGTTTTTTTCATCATCAGCCCGATTTGAATTATGATAATGAAGAAGTACACGCTGAGGTATTTAAAATTATGGACTATTGGTGCAAAATGGGTGTTGACGGTTTCCGGTTGGACGCTGTGCCTTACCTGTTTGAGCGTAATGGCACCAATTGCGAGAATTTGCCCGAAACACATGCTTTTTTAAAGAAACTTCGTAAATATATTGATGACCGCTATCCCGGCACCTTACTGTTGGCTGAAGCTAATATGTGGCCCGAAGATTCAGCAGCTTATTTTGGCAATGGCGATGAATGCCAGATGAACTATCATTTCCCGGTAATGCCGAGGATGTTTATGGCGCTGCAGATGGAAGACCGTTATCCTATAACTGATATCTTTGATCAAACCCCGCCAATTCCCGAAACTTGCCAATGGGCTATATTTTTGCGTAATCATGATGAGCTTACCCTGGAAATGGTAACTGATGAAGAACGGGATTATATGTACAGGGTTTATGTTAAGGATCCTAAAGCCCGCATTAATCTGGGTATAAGGCACAGGCTGGCACCCTTGCTGGAAAATAACCGCAAAAAAATAGAATTACTTAATTCATTGTTATTTACCCTGCCCGGCACACCTGTTATTTATTACGGGGATGAAATAGGTATGGGCGACAACTTTTATTTAGGCGACCGTGATGGGGTGCGTACGCCCATGCAGTGGAACGCCGACCGGAATGCCGGTTTTTCGCATGCCAACCCGCAACGATTATACCTTCCCCTGATACTCGATCCGCAGTTTCATTTTGAATCTGTAAATGTAGAGCTGCAATCCCATAATACCTCATCACTGCTTTGGTGGATGAAACGTGTCATCAGCACCCGGAAAAAATATAAAGCTTTAAGTCGTGGCGATATGAAATTCATCTCATCAGAAAATGCTAAGGTGTTAGCATTTATCCGTACTTATGGCGATGAAATGATGTTAGTGGTAGCTAACCTTTCACGCTACTCACAAGCTGCGGAACTGGATCTGGAAGCTTATAAGGGTTATGTTCCGGTTGAGATTTTAAGCCGTAACCGTTTCCCGGTTATTAAAGAAGATGTGCCTTACTTTTTTACCCTGGGCGCTTATGCAAGCCAGGCATTTCTGCTTGAAAAAGTACATCCTGAAATGGAGAACGACCAGCGATTGTACGTAATTGAATTGCAGAAATGGAAAGATATTTTAGAAAGGGAAGCATTAGAAGAGCTGGAGTCTGATGTCCTTCCAAATTACCTGATGCGCTTACGGTGGTTTGGCGGCAAGGGCCGTGGGCTGGAAAATATCAGGATTGTTGATCACGCCATCATACCTTTAGATGAAAACAGTGTTATTATTTTACTATTGGAAGTATCTTACCGGGATGGATTGCCAGACATGTACCAATTGCCTGTAGCATTTGGAAAAGGCCAGTTTTCATTCAAATTGCAGGATACCTGTCCGCAATCCATTATATCCTTGTTAAAAGTAAACGGTGAAGAAGGGGTGCTGTATGATGCCCTTTACGGGTATGAATATCAGCAGGCTATTATTCAAAATATGGCTAATCACCATGTTATAGGTTTGCATAATGGCGAATTAGTTTTTTCCGGTAACCGTTCGCTTAAAAAGCATATGTTGCAACAGGAGAAAATGCGCCCCAAAATATTATCGGCCGAGCAAAGCAATACCTCTATAACCTATGATAATGCTTATTACCTGAAAATTTATCGTAAGGTAGACAGGGCTATTAATCCGGATGTAGAAATAACAAAGTTCTTAACTAAGGAGGCCGGCTTTAAAAACATACCTGCTTATATTGGTAACATTGAATGGCGTACGGCAAACAATGAACCTATGGTATTAGGCATGATGCAGGAAATGGTTACAAGTACCAGCGATGGCTGGGCCTATATGCAGGACAGGCTGAATGATTTTAATGAAAAAATATTATCACACATTAATACCGCGCCGTTACCAGCAACTAAACAAGGTGATTTAACCGCACCTGCGGCCTATGAGGAAATACCCGAAGATATTAAAGAATTGCTGGAAGGTACAGTTGCCGAACTTATACGTTTATTGGGCATACGTACCGGCGAACTTCACCTGGCTTTAGCATCCGGCACGGACCTGCCTGCTTTTAAACCGGAAGAATTTTCACTTCATTACCAGCGTTCACTGTTTTCGTCTTTGCAATCATTAGTAAGGGTAGCTTTTCAAGCCCTTAGCCGTAACCTCAAAAGCTTGCCTGATGATGTGAGAGCCGAAGCGCAGGAAGTATTAGATATGAAAGAAGAAATACTTAATGTTTTAAAATTGGTATACAGCCACAAAATTGATGTCACAAAAATACGGATACACGGCGATTATCATTTAGGACAAGTATTATTTACAGGGAAAGACTTTTTGATATTGGACTTTGAAGGTGAACCCGCACGTGGTTATAGCGAAAGAAGATTAAAATATTCTCCGTTAAGGGATGTGGCAGGTATGATACGTTCGTTTCATTACGCCGCGTATGGAAGTTTATTACTGGATAACCAGATAAGACCGGAGGATGTTAACAAACTTATACCTTACGTTGAACAATGGTATCATTATATGAGTGGCTTCTTCATGCAGTCATACTTAAAAACTGTTGATGGTTCTTCGTTCGTTCCAAAAGACAGTGAAGATCTGCAACTATTGATGCAGACTTATTTATTACAGAAAGCCATATATGAATTGAACTATGAGATCAATAACCGCCCCGGCTGGGTACTGGTACCTATCAGGGGAATAAAATCTATTGTAGAAGCAAGCAGGCTTCAAAAGGTATAATAAACAGCTCATGGCAAATAAAAAAATCATTATAGAACCAAAAGTTATAAATGAAGAGGCCTCTCCCTGGTTTTCTTTATTTACAGATTTTGATATTGAGCTGTTTAAGGCAGGAAAGCACTATCATTTATATAATAAATTAGGTTCACACCTGGTTGAGCACATGGGCAAAACAGGAATTTATTTTGCTGTTTGGGCGCCTAATGCACGCAGTGTTGCTGTTATCGGCAATTTTAATGGCTGGGATGTACAAGCCACTCCTATGCATGTGCGATGGGATGGATCGGGTATATGGGAAGTGTTTATTCCCGGTATAACGTCTGGCGAATATTATAAATACGCTATTGAATCACACAACGGATACCGGGTACAAAAAGGGGATCCTTATGCTTTTCATTGGGAAACGCCGCCACATACAGCATCCATCACATGGGATATCAGTTTTTTGTGGACGGATAAAGCATGGATCAATGAACGGCAAAAAGCAAAGTCATTGGACAAAGCCATTTCTATTTATGAGGTACATTTAGGCTCCTGGAAAAGAGTGGTTGACCAGGAAGGCAGCCGCTTTATGACCTACCGTGAAATGGCTGATGAACTGCCTGGTTATTGTAGCCGAATGGGCTTTACCCATGTTGAGTTAATGCCGGTTATGGAGCACCCGTTTTATGGCTCATGGGGATACCAGCTAACAGGATATTATGCTCCGTCAAGCCGTTTTGGTATCCCACAGGACTTTATGTATTTGATTAATCAGCTCCATGTTGCCGAAATTGGTGTGATATTAGACTGGGTGCCTTCGCATTTCCCTACAGATGAACATGGCCTTGGTTATTTTGACGGCACTCATTTATATGAATACGCTGATCCCCGCAAGGGCTTTCATCCCGATTGGAAGAGTAATATTTTTAATTTTAGCCGTAATGAGGTACGGGAATATCTAATATCCAACGCTTTATACTGGCTTGATTTGTATCATATTGATGCATTGCGAGTTGATGGCGTAGCTTCTATCCTCTACCTCGATTATTCGCGGAAAGCAGGCGAATGGATACCCAACGAATTTGGAGGCCGTGAGAATTTGGAGGCCGTTAGCTTTTTAAAGGAATTTAACGACGCTGTGCATGCCTGGCATCCTGATGTATTCACTGTAGCCGAAGAATCTACCGCATGGCCGGGTGTAACCCACCCCACTACCGAAGGCGGCTTAGGTTTTGATTTGAAATGGATGATGGGCTGGATGCATGATACACTGGATTATTTTCAAAAGCAGCCCATTTACCGAAAATATCATCATGGCCAGTTAACTTTTAGTCTGGTTTACGCTTTTACAGAAAAATTTGTATTGCCGTTATCACACGATGAAGTGGTGTATGGAAAGGGTTCCCTTATTAATAAAATGCCGGGCGACGAATGGCAGCAATTTGCTAACCTCAGATTGTTGTTTTCCTACATGTATGGACATCCCGGCGCCAAACTGCTATTTATGGGCGGCGAATTTGCACAGCATCATGAATGGCAGCATGATTTTAGTTTGGACTGGCATGAAAACAATGAACATCATGCAGGGATCCAAAAACTAATTAGCGATCTGAACAGGCTTTATAAAGCTGAGCCGGCTTTATATGAAAATAATTTTAATGCAAACGGCTTTGAATGGATAGTGGTTGATGATGCCGAAAACTGCGTAATTAGCTGGTTGCGGAAAGGGGAAAACCCACAAAATAATTTGCTGTTTGTTGCCAATTTTACGCCTGTTATCCGCGAAAACTATCGTATTGGTGTGCCCTTTATGGGTTATTATAGGGAAATTTTTAATAGCGATAACTTAAAGTATGGAGGAAGTGATGTATTAAATGCCATTGAAACGGAAGCATTTCCAATTCCAATGCATGGAAAAACGCATTCGTTATGCCTTATACTGCCACCGCTTGGTTTAATTATATTAAAGTATGAACATACATAATATTGTTATTGTAAAATGGATCAATCAAAGCAGCTATTTCCTGTAGAAGAACAATTTATGACCACGGCTGATATGGTTCCTGTACTGATCCGGATTGCCGGGTTGGATAAACTATACTATTTTTTTAATGCAGGCTGGCTGAAGTTTACCGGCCGCACTATGAAAGATGAGTATGGCAAAGGCTGGACCAAAGGGGTACATCCTGATGACCTTAAACGCTGCCTTGATATCTATACTATCTCTTTTGATGCACAGAAAGAGTTTAAAATGGAATACCGCTTAAAACGGCACGACGGGCAATACCGATGGTTGCTTGATAACGGGGTGCCAAGGTTCACTGCAGACGGAATCTTTGCCGGTTATATCAGTTCCTGCATTGATATTGACGAATTACTGGAATCAGAAAGACTCAAAAATGAATATATCAGAACAGAAGCCTTAGAAAATGAACAGGCTTTAAATGAAGAGCTGGCAACAACAAATGAAGAGCTATCAGTTACTAATGAAGAACTTTTATCTATTAATGAGGAATTAAATTTAAGCAATGAGGAATTGCAGCAATCAAGAGCAAGCCTGGCTTTGCTAAATACTGAATTGGAAAAACGGGTTAATTTACGAACAGCTGAACTTTCAAATGCGCAAGCAGAAGCAGAAAGCCAGCGTGACAGGTTGAAAAGATTTTTCATGCAGGCTCCGGCAGGTATATGCATGCTGGATGGGCCGGAATTGGTTTTTGAACTGGTTAACCCATCCTATCAACAGCTTTTTTCGGGACGTAGCTTATTAGGTAAACCGATTTTAGAGGCAGTACCTGAAATTAGAGGTACCTCTATTTGGAATATTCTGCAGGATGTTTATCAATCCGGGAAAACATTTGAGGGAAACGAGTTACCTATCCCTTTAGTTCGACATGAAGGCGGTCTGGTTGAGGATCGTTATTTTAATTTTATTTATCAGGCTCGTTATGATGCCCGGAACATGGTGGATGGTATCCTGGTTTTTGTTATTGAGGTAACAGATATTGTGCAAACTAAGCGTCAGGTTCAGGAAAGTGAATTGCGGTTTCGCACATTATTAAATGCGATACCTCAAATTGCCTGGACAAATACCATCGACGGTAGCGTTAATTATTATAACCAGCAATGGTATGATTATACGGGGCTTGATTTTGAACAGACCAAAGCCTGGGGGTGGAAAAATGTGATTCATCCCAACGATCTGCAATATAATTTAGATTCATACCAATCAATTTTACAGAGTGGGCAAGGCGGTGGATTTGAGGTCAGGGAAAAACGGACAGACGGCGTTTATCGCTGGCACCTGGTAAGAATACAGCCCGTAAAAAATGAAAAGGGTGAAATACAGTTTTGGATTGGAACAGCAACTGATATTCATGAAATTAAATTGTTACAGCAGCAAAAAGATGATTTTATCAGTATTGCAAGCCATGAGTTAAAAACACCTGTCACCAGCTTAAAAGCCTCATTACAACTACTGGACCGGTTAAAAAATCAACAAACATTTTCTGATATGGTATCAAAATTGATTGAACAAAGCAATAAAAGCATGCAGAAAATAAGCAGTCTCATTGGAGATTTGCTGGATGCCAGCCGAATGAGCGAAAGCCAGCTGCATTTAAATAAGACAACTTTTACTGTTTTTGATATGCTGAACGGATGTTGCAATCATGTGCGGGCAGTTGGTGAGTATAAGCTTGTTTTACAGGGTGATAAAAAATTACAGATTTTTGCGGATGAACATCGTATTGACCAGGTAGTGGTGAATTTAGTAAATAACGTAGTTAAATATGCTCCAGAGTCAAAAAATATCTTTTTAGCTGCAGAAAAAGTTGGCCAAAATGTGAAAATTTCGGTTAGGGATACGGGGCCGGGTATTGCACCGGATAAGATACCGCATTTATTTGAGCGCTATTACCGAACAGATTACAAAGGAGAACAATACTCAGGTCTCGGGCTCGGGCTATACATCAGCGCTGAAATTGTTAAACGGCATGGCGGCCAAATTGGTGTGGATAGTGTATTAGGTAAGGGATCTACCTTTTGGTTTACTTTACCAATAAACTATTAAGCTATTTTGACATAAAATTAACCCGAACTAATGCTGATAGAATTTAGCTAAGTTACAGCAACAGTCCATTTACAGTCTTTACAATTTGGGCACGGCTGTTTATCGTCAAAAGGCAATTCCTGCCTGTAACCGCAAGTTTGGCAAACAATATACTTATCAGATTTTTTGAACCGGTCATTCATCTTTTTATCCCACCGTGGTATAACCGAAAGACCTGGCATAACCTGATTTTCTTCAATTAATGTAAAACTGCCATTAGCTTCCATGTAAAAACGGTTTACCATACCCAGTTGCTTTATACCTTCAGATCTAAGTTGCGCAACCAGGCGTTCACGGCTCAAACGCACTCTCTCCATGTTTTTCAGGTCCAGTATGCCATCTTTAATCAGCACATCAATATTACCCTGTGTGAATTTTTCGAACCAGGGATTTTTGAATGATATAGCAGCTATCCATATTTGGACACATATTATAACAAGGGCGATAACAACTGCCGCTAATAAACCTCTATCCGGAGCCTGTAAGGGTACGCCTATAGCTGCGGCTAAAGATACGGTAGCTGCCATTTCGGTACGTCCTAACTGTGAAGACATCCGTTTACCCATCATTCGCATAGACACTGTTAGTATCAGATAAACAACAACTGCCCTTATAATTAACTCTAAATAAAACTCTCCGGGCACCGAACCAATAAATATTCTTGACCAATCATTTAATTTTAGTGAATCCATAATCACTTTTAACCAATTGCTTTCACCCATTCATTATCACCACAAATCCTGCATTTAGATTGATCTTTTGCCGGCTTTACATAACCACAATTACAACAAGCCTGTAGTTGATTGTCATCTTTATCTTCAAAAAAAACGGGTTTTTGTTTATCAAATATATCCCCATCATCCGGAGGCGTTATTGGTAAGCCAGGCCTGAATTGCGGAGCCTTCAATACACTAAATATACCGCAAGCTTCAAGGTAAACTCTGTCCACCTTTCCAAGATTAAATATTTTTTGAGTTCTTAATTGCTCAAAAACCTGCTGCCTGGTTATGCGGTCTTTTTCCATTTGATCTAATTTTAGTATCCCGTCCTCAACAAGCAAACTGCATTTTCCCATTATCAGATCTTCCATCCTGCCTTTTCTAACACCTAAAAGAGTGATTCCCCGCTGAAAAAGACCGGCAATTACTAATAAAATTACACCTTGCAAAATCCCCCTGTCGGGCATTTGCATAGGTACAGAAACAATAGCGCCCAGGGTTAATATTACAGCAAGCTCCATAATGGTTAATTGTCCGTTCATGCGTTTTCCCATCCATTTAACAACAAACAATAATATAATATAGATAATAACGGTACGCATGAAAACTTCTATTAAAAATACAGGTGGGGTTTGCCCAAAAAGGATACGCGGAATATCACCCAAATGTATTTCCTCTTTTTTCATAATGTTTGTTTATTAAGTTATGTTGAAAAAAGAGCAAAGCATACCTGCTCTTCTTACGTTAAAATTAAATGCTTTTCAATTAACAAACCATTGCATTTTTTGATTTAACTTAAAAATTATAAAAATTCATATTAGTAAAATTAAATGCGTAAAATTAATTTATATTAATATCTTTGATATTATCTTTATCACGATTCATTAAATAGTATTATTCACGTTTTGGGTAATTTTTTTATTTTTTTTCCACAATCCCTTACTCATATAAGCCGAAACTTTCAAAATCACACAATATGTATTAAAATCCGGACATATTTTAGTCCAGTTTTATAACATATTATAAAGCCGAAAATTAATATTTAACAAGCAACAGTATTGATTATTAGTATATTATATGGTTTGTTTCGGCGTGTAGATGAATTATTAATTTTTTAAATATTACAAAAATTAATCTATTGGCATATAGTTTGTCCATTTGGCACTATATAATTAAATTAATAGAAATTTATTTAATCATAACCTTAAATGCAGACACGTTACCTATATCTATTACGCTTTATTCTCGCTATAAGTGATTTATTACTTATAAATGTTTGTTTATTTGTGGCTTATCATTTAACCAACAAGTATTCACAACCTTTAGATTTTAATTTATACCGGCATAATATTATTGTTTCGAGCCTTATATGGTTATTAACTACCAGTGTATTTAGGTTATATGCTGAGGAAATAGTTTTCAAACTGGTGCTTATTTACCGCGCCACATACAAAAGCGTGGTATTGCATTTATTCATTTTCCTTATCTACCTCCTGGTTATAAACCAACTCCATTTTCCAAGATATTTTATTATTACCTTTTACTCTTTAATGATATTCGGCTTTTTATTAAGTCGGTTTTTAGGCACTGCTTTACAAGATATGTTAAAGCGTCATTTCAAGATCAGCAAACCTGTTGCCGTTTTAGGAAGAAATGATGG
This sequence comes from Mucilaginibacter sp., assembly GCA_028287805.1. GTDB lineage: Bacteria > Bacteroidota > Bacteroidia > Sphingobacteriales > Sphingobacteriaceae > Mucilaginibacter. Next base: position 12,754 of record JAQBOY010000216.1, on the reverse strand, counting down.
CGGGTTAAAACTGGCAAGCTATCTGGAAAAGCAACCAAGTTTTGATTTTTTAGGCTTCCTGGGAGATGAGAGCTTATATGTTGACGATTTTGGCAAGCTAATACCTGCTGCTTCTACACAATTACAAACTGCGGCAAATTTAGGAATCAAAGAAGTATATGTTTCTCTTACCACTGATAGGATGGGCGATGTTTACCATCTTTTAAATGAAGCTGATAAGTATTGTGTACGCTTAAAGTTTGTACCGGATTTAAATTACACCTCAGCTCCGTTTAATATTGAGCACATGGGAGAATTTCCGGTGATAAGCTTACGTAAAGAGCCGCTAAAAAATATGAACAACCGTTTTAAAAAGCGTGTTTTTGATATTGTCTTTAGTTCATTAGTTATCATATTTATACTTAGCTGGTTATATCCAATTTTGGCAGCAATTATTAAAATACAATCACCGGGGCCTGTTCTGTTTAAACAACTTAGAAGCGGAAGAGATAATATTCCATTCTGGTGTTTCAAATTTAGAAGCATGCATACCAATAAGCATAGTGATAAACAACAGGCAAGCCGTAATGATAGCCGTATTACCAAAATTGGCAAGTTCATGCGGCGTACAAGCCTTGATGAGTTACCACAATTTTTTAATGTTTTAATGGGTGACATGAGCGTTATGGGCCCAAGGCCGCACATGCTTAACCATACAGAGCAATATCGTACCATAATTGATAAATACATGGTTCGTCAATTTCTAAAACCAGGAATTACAGGATGGGCACAGGTAAATGGCTTCAGAGGAGAAACAAAGGAGCCAATTTTAATGGAAAAACGTATACAGCATGACATTTGGTACATGGAGCACTGGTCATTAATGCTGGATATAAAAATCCTCTTTATGACTGTGATAAACGTGTTAAAAGGTGAAGAAAATGCATATTAACTAAATATGCAGCTTTATAAAGAGGTTAATCTAATTACTTTTATTTCCATTTAAAACGTTATATCCTGATTGTGAGAAAAATTCGGAAACTACTCCTTTGATCAGGTTAACACCTGTATTGAATTGTATTACCGGGGGAACAATGCCATTATTTTTACTTTGTATGGCAATTGCGTAATTTATTCCCCGGTTATTTCCCCAATTAGTATCTGTAATCTTATTGTTTGATACAATTAGCCCCGAGCAGTTTCCATTAATTACAATACCTGATACTTTATTTGAAGCTGCCCCTATATTTTGAATTATATTAGAATCAAAAATACCGCTTGCGTTATAAATATTTATCCCGTCTGATTTTGTTCCTGTTATAACATTGGCTTTGGCGGTAATATTGGTATAATTATAAAAAAGCATTCCATTACTGGGCATAGCCGAATTAATAGTGTTATTACTAACAGTAACATTTGCTAATCCTTTGGTTGTGCCCGGATCTGAAAAATTTATAGCAGGACCGCTTAGCCAGCCAACACCCTTAATATCCTCAAACGTGTTAGTAAAGGAGTTATTTGTTACACTAACATTTGTATGTCCCCAGCAATCAATTTGACCCTGGTATATTTTATTCCCATAAATTTTATGGCCACCCGAAAGCCCATCTGCTGTTCCATTCGGATATCCTGCGTAGAAAAAGCCCATAGTTACCGCTCTTCTATATTTAACAATTGGTCCTTTTCGCTCAACCGGACCATATCCGTCGCGAAAATCAAAAGTATTGTTATAAACCGAAACATTTAATACAGTTTCCTTAGCGCTATGTCTTTCTATATCAACCCCACCTACAAAAAACCCATTGCCATGTAAATAGTTATTATAAAATGAAGCACCGATTGTGCAGCAAAACATTGCACCTTCACGATAAATATCATAAAATTCATTATCATGAACACTTACATTTGAGGTAATTCTTAAATTAAGTGATGATAAGAACGTATCACCAAAAAGACAGCCGTCTCCTCTGAAAGATTCAAACTTGCAATTCTTAATTTCTATATTTTTACCGTTATTAATGCTTAATGCATGGCAAAATTCGTAGCTGCGATCAAATTTCTGGTTACTTAAATTTCCATCAAAATCAATACCCTGTATCACAACATCACTAACTGATGGTTCATCCCACCAGGCCTGGTAAAAAATAGAATTGGGGTTATACCTGTTTCCTGATAGTTTAATATGAGTTAGTTTTGAACTTACACCTTGTAAACCTACACCATTTAATAAAGGTATTATCCCGGGCTTAATGCCTAACTGTTGAATTGAATAAGTTCCGGCAGGGAAATATACGGTATGTAAACCATTTGCTTTTGCATAAATAATAGCGCTTTTTATTGCTTGGCTATCATCGCTTATGCCATCCCCCTTTGCTCCATGATCTTTAACATTTACTACAGTTTCAAAATTTATGGCCGCCATTATGGAATTTGGCATGGTGGTTGCCTTATTACCAGAAGCTGACGCGGTTGGAGGAGTAGTTAAACTATTTATTGAACTTATGTTATCTTTTTTACACACGGGGTTTGCACAAACTAAAATTAGTCCAAGCTTATTAATTACTAAATAGTTAATTAAAATAACAAAAGCCTTTACGCTTAGCAGGAATAATTTGTTAATATACATTTGAGTTGGTTTTAAATGCTTATAAATTACCTTGTTTTTATTAAATGGGTAAGATTTTTATCATTTTATTAATAAACCCACTAACATTAATTTGTCTTTTTTAGACAACCAACGTTAAAAAAATTACTTTAATAAAAAAAGTATTTCTTTTTTAAATCAAAAACAATTTTTAATTGTTGGAGGAATATTCTATAGGGAAATAATTCTAAGAATAAAGAAGGTAAAAGCTGTATAAAGCTATCGTGATTAAAGTAAAAGTAAATTTATAACATTATCAGTATAACATTATTTTATTAGTGCTGCTATACCCCTTATTTAAATTATATGATTCAAAAAGCTTTCATTTTTATTTTACTTATACTTATTTATTTTATTTGGTATTTAATAGAAAATAAAGATGGCAAGTATCTGCTATTTAGTTTTGTGATAACCTGTATCCCCTTTCAAATGTCTATACCTGTGTTGGAGCCCTTATATGCAACAGGTAGCGCGACAGGCACTTTTACTTCCAAAATATTTTTAACGATCCCACTAATGGTATCTGCTTTTTTATTATTAACGCGAAAAAACAAAAGTGTTCTTAATTATTCCCAAAATGAGAGATGGATATACGTCATCCTGTTTTTAACACTAATCTCCCTGTTTAATCCACATAATTTTGCTATTTGGTCAACCATAGCTTTTGTAATTATACTCCTTTCGTACATCTTGTTTTTTAAATTAATGTACAACTATTTAGAGCCTACAGAGATTATAAAGGTTGTTTTTTCAAGTTTTATGTTTTTGTGCGCTTTACAGTTCATCCTGGCATTGCTATATCCATTAATGGGTGTATCAGTTGTAACAACAGTTTTTCAGGCAGGGGGTGGGGAGTGGGCAACAAGAGAGGGTACCAGGGCAGGTGCCATTGGCGTATTTGTAACTCCTGCTAATTTAGGCTTATTCACCACAATCGCTTCCGCCTTTTTCTTTGCTACCTATTTAGCTGGTTATAAAAAACTGTTAAGCCTGGGTTTACTCATTATTAATGCAGTAACAATAGTATTAACCTTTTCCAGAACATCATATATTACCCTGGTTTTTGTATTGTTCTTAATGTTCTTCATTTACAAGAACTCTAAAAAACCTCTTTTTTCATTTAAAAGTATAATTTTCGGAATTGCACCGGCACTATTAGTTGTTTATTGGCTTGTTTTTTACTCCCCGCTAAGCGGTATCTTTCTTAAAACAGATGCAGACGAAATGTATCAGGCCCGCATGGACCATTGGCTCATAGGTTTAGAGATATTTAAAATGTCGCCTGTAGTTGGGATTGGTATAAATACACACGTAGAATTTGTAAACCGTATTGTTAGTTTATACAGGGAAATTCACAACCAGTTTTTAACCACCAACCCTATTCATAATACTCATATTATAATATTGGCAGAAACCGGAATTTTGGGTTTTATACTATGGATATTTTTTATATTATCTTCTATTGTACAAGCAAAAAAAAATCTTTCTGTTAATAATAACGTTATTTTTTCTTTAACAATGATTGGGTTATTGATAACCTATGTTATTTACGGTTTTACTGATTGGGCTCCTCTTTCGCCTTCAATCTTCCCTATATTTTTATTATTCGCATTTTTTAGTAATAAGTATAGTTTAAGATTATAATACTTAAAACATAGGTGAAAGAGCCTACTTATTTAATAGTTTAAGGATTATTAAAACAATTATTGAAGTATTTTATTTATCTATTTTTTAATCATTATATGGAATTAAATTTTATCATTTTATCTGCAAATTTTTTTAAAACAAATATTAATGTATGAAGAGGGTAGTTTTTTTAACAGGTGAAGATATGTTAGATGTTGATATGCCTATTGTTAAGGAATTAAACTCATCAAACGCCAATCAATTTCGCATTATTTGGATAGTTGTACTTAGAGGATATGGGTGGTTTAAAAAGGAAGAAATCATTTCTTTTTGTGAACAAAATAAAATAGAACATATAGTATTTGAGCAAATAGGAAAGCTTAAAAATCCATTCACAATTATATTTTACATAAAAATATTAAAACTCCTTAAAAAATTGAATGCCAATATCATTTATGACAGTTTTTTAGGTGTACCCTATATGCATTTCTTTAGGCCGCTCTTTTTAAAAAAGGAGTTATTTGTAATATCTATACACGATGTAGTACAACATTATAAAATGAACAATAAACTGGTCAGATCAGTTTATAATACATTTTTAATGAAGACATACAAGAACTTTCACATATTTTCTGACAACCAACTGAAAGTTTTTAAAGAAAAGTTTAAGAACAAAAACTCCTTTTGCAGCCCTTTATACTTAAAGAACTTTGGCAGCATGGCCGAAACCAGCAAATTAACAAATAAGGATGTTACTTATTTTCTCTTTTTTGGAATTATTCGTCCAAACAAGGGCTTGGATTTATTAATTGAGGCGGCCAATGTTTTAGGTAAGAAATATAATAACTTTCATATTGTAGTGGCCGGTAAATGTGACGACTGGGAATCATACCAAAACTTAATTACCCGGCCTGAGCATTTTACTATTAAGTTAGGCAATGTTGAAAAGGAAGATGTGCCTGCACTTTTGGCTAATGCCCATTTTTTGGCTTTACCCTACAGGGATGTAACCCAAAGTGGTGTATTACTAACAGCTTATAATTACAATATCCCGGTTATAGCTTCAAAATTAGAATGGTTTGAAGAATACGTTGATGATAAGGTTAATGGCTATCTGTTTGAGAGTGAAAACGTAGGCGATCTCATTAAAAAAATGGAAATGAGCATAAATCTGAATTTAACCCAATATGAGCAGTTGGTTAATAATTTAAAACACTTTGTTTCAGAAAAAATCAATATAAAAGAAATAGCCAGTGAATATGTCAAATTCTTTGAATCAATAAACTAAATCACAATGAATAGCATTAAAAACTTATACCGGGGTATAAAAAATGATTACAATGGCTATGCTAAAATAGCCAATAGCAGAATAAAGCCAATTTTTAAAATTCATTATTACTGCAATTTGATTTTCAGGATCAGTCATTTTTTTTATGAAATTAAGTTGCTGCCCTTAGCCAAAATATTTTGGGGTATTAACAGGTTTGTTTATGCTATTGATATTGATCCGGGTGCGAAGTTAAATGGTGGCTTTGTTATAATTCATGGAATTGGAGTTGTAATTGGCAGGTATGTAATATCTGAAGGCTTATTCAGAATTTACCAGGGGGCTACATTAGGTGGTAATAACGATAAAGAAAGCACTTACAATGGCATTTTGCTAAGGCAACCTTATATTAAAGATAATGTAATTATCGGAATAAATGCAGCTGTATTAGGGCCGGTAGTAATTGAAACCGGAGCCGTAATTGGAACCAATGCGGTTGTAACAAAAAATGTTGTACCAAACAGCATTGTAGTTGGAAATAATAAAACTTTAACCAGTAAAGCTGTTAATATTAAAATCTTATCTAAAGCTAAAGCTATATCTAAAGCTTTAGAAAGTGAAACTTTAAAAGAACAACATCAATGGGCTTAGAAATACTTTCAATCACAACAGATTTAGATCATTATGGCGGTGCTCAAAAAGTACTAATGGATGTACATGAAGGTATAAAAGATAAATATAATGCAAAAGTATTAGGCTTTGTGAAGTATGATGCTCTGCATCCTAAATATAAAATAGCAGAGTCAGAATATGTAAAGTTCACCAATCCGTTTTATTTGAATAATAAGATCTTAATAGTACATGCCAGAAATGTTATGGCTTTTATAATGTTGTTAAAACGATTGTTTTTTTTAAACACCAAGATTTTATATATACATCACAACGTATACAGTTCATTGAAATGGGCTTCCTTTTTTCCGAATGATATAATTTCAATTTCAGAAAGAGTTACTGAAAACCTGCATAATTACTTCAATTTAAAAGAGCGGAATATTCAATTGATTTATAATGGAATTAAAGATGAATCCGGTTTCAAACAGCCATTTACATTTACCAAAAAAAATAAAGTAAAAATTCTTTACTCAGCAAGGGTAAATAAAGTTAAACGCCAATTAGAAATTGTTGATCATCTTACTAACAAATTATCTCCTGAAATAGAAATTCACTTTGTGGGCACAGGACCTGATTACGAGGAATTGGTTGAGAAATGCAAAAACTCAAGCAACTTTCACGCTTTAGGTTTTATTGAGAACACGCATGAATTGATTGCTAAATATGACTATTTAATGCTTTACTCGATACAGGAAGGATTGCCCATAGCTTTAATTGAAGGAGCTATGCATGGAAAACCTCTTTTAGTAAATGACGTTGGAGGAAATACTGAAATTAGCGTACCCGGAGTAAATGGAATTTTGTTAAACGGAGATTGGGATCATTTGGCTGATACTTTAAACAATTTAATAAATCTTAATGAAGATGAGTATGTAAGAATGGGGATCAATAGCAGGAAACGCTATGAAACCATGTTTACCTATGACAAAATGATATCTAACTATCTTACTAAAATAAAACAAATGGCCTAAAATTTAATTTAATAACAGTTGGAAAATTTGATTATGATAATTTAACTCCATTGTCGCTTATAAATTAATATTGCCTGTTAATTTATACGACGTTTTTAACATTTATGACAGACTGATTCTTAGCTATGTAATAATCAAATTTTAAAAATTCAATGAAAATACTCCACTTAAGCGCGAACTATATTACCGGCTTATTTAAAAATACTTTAATTAAAAACAGCAGCTGGGGTATACTATCCCAACTCTCACAAACTATATTTTTAAGTTTATTCTTTATTATTTTAGCAAGAAAATACCCAACTGCAATTTTCGCTAAATATATTATAGCGAATGCCTTATACCAGTTAGTAAGCGCATTTTCATCCATGGGCCTTGGCCAGTGGTTTATAAGGGAATATATTGGCTCAAAAGACAATACTGAATTAATAAGCAAGTTTTTAAAAATGCAAATTTATTTCGGTGTAGGCTTTTACATCATCAATATATTACTTGCCTTTGCAATTTATGATGAAAAGTATACCCGGATACTAATCATTTTATTAGGATCAAATGTCATATTCGACAATATAATAAATGCCATAAAATGTTTAAATATTGCGATGTTTGAACAGAAGAAAACCTTTATTATTCTTACCATAGAAACCTTCCTGAAATTCATTACCGGCTGCGTTTTATTTATATACCCATTTAGCATAATTACTTTATCAATAATTTTAATTGGGATAAGATTCCTAACACTTAATTTATTCTTAACAGTTGGATCTTCAAATGCGGTAAATCTTAAAATGCTTATGAAGTTTAAGATCTTCTATGCTGATATTAAAAAATTAGTGATTTTAAATTGGGCGTTTATAATTATTGGAGGAGTTTCAATTATAAACTGGCGGTTGGCAAATATTATTATTTCTAAGATGCTAACCTCTTTTGATGTTGCAAATTATGAAATATCTTTTAAGATATTTTCAATTGCACAAATACTCCCGGTTGTGGTCTCAACATCTGTTTTCCCTATGCTTGTGCAATTATATAACAATGAAGAAAAAGGGAACTTTAATTTATTTTATAAGAAAGTACACTTGTATTACTTCTTATTCGGATTACTATCCTATACATTTATTTACTCATTTGCAGGGAAATTAATTCCAATAGCGTTTGGAAACCAATATCAAAGTAATGCAGAATACACCACACAAATGTTTTTAACAATATTAGTATTCCCAACAGCATTGCTGCAGGCTAACATATTGATCACCATTAATTTGGAGAAATTAGACATGCTATTCAACATTTTTGCATTAATTATAAACTTCGCTATATGTTTAATAGGATTACACTATATAAAGTCGCTCACTATTGTTAACTATTCCATTTTTGCCTCTTTCTTTATCTTTCATATTTCACAAGACTATATTTTAATTAAAAGGGGCTTTACTACCCTTAAATCTGCATTGAACTTTTATATTTTAACTGCAGTTTTCATTTATACTTATATTATTTTAAGTAACGTTATAAACTCATACCTTCTTTTTACGCTTACGTGGATAATTGTATTAGCCTATTTATTGATATCTAAAAAAGGTCCTGTTTATTGGAAACATAAAATCAGAGCGAAGTATGCAGAATAATATGCTAAATAATAAATTAATAGTGTTTGATTTCATTCATTTCGAATCACTTTTCAAAAATTATTTCAAAATAATAAAACAAAAACAGAAATTAATTTATTTAGTAATACTGTTTACAGTAATAAAAATTCAACAACTATATATCACTAATATTCTTCTACTGATATCGCTGTTTAAAATATTTTTATTGTGGTTTAATATAATATTCCACTTCAATAAAGATAAAACAGTTCTAAATAACTTTAATTTAAATTGACTTAACATATTTAATTATTAAAAACTATAAAAATGATCCATCAAAAAATTGTAGCCTATTTCAATTTATTTTTACTATTTATTTTAATATTGAGTTCCTGTACTCCCTATAAACAAATCCCATATTTCCAGGATTTAAATAGCGATCAGATACTAAGGGAAAAAATCAACAATTACTCCCCATTAATTGTACAGCCGGCAGATGTTTTAGGTATTAATGTTACCAGTAGAAGTCCTGAATCATCTAATATATTTAATTATAATTTAAGCAGGGTTGATGGCAACAATTTTAATACCGCTCCTGATAATCCTGTTTTTGGATATTTAGTTGATGAAAATGGATTTATTCATCTCCCGCTAATAGGCGAGTTTAAAGCAGCCGGTTATACAACATCTCAAATAAGAGAAAAGCTAAATACTCTTTTACTTACCTATTATAAAGACCCTGTTGTAAATATCAGGATCCTGAATTTTAAAGTATCTATATTTGGTGATGTTGCGCGCCCGAACGTATACACTTTGCAAAACGAACAAACGTCCATTTTAGATGCATTAACCCTGGCTGGCGATTTAAATATAACCGCTGTACGTAAAAATGTTCTTTTAATACGAATGGAAAATGGAGAACGCAAATACATTCATCTTGATATAACTTCCAAAAAACTAATTGAGTCGCCTTATTATTATCTTAAAAATAACGATCAGGTTTATATTCAACCCGGAAGATCAAAATTTGCTTCGGTTAACGATGCCGGTTATAGAGCAGCTACCCTAATTCTTTCCGGACTTTCAATCATTGCAATTCTGGCTACACGCAGTTATTAATATACTAACAAATGAGTACGAATCCAACACAACTATCAACTTTTGCAATTGAAAAGGAAAAAAATAATACTATCAATTTTAAAAATGTTATAAATAATTATAAACATCATTGGTATCTTTTTCTTTTCACAATAATCATTACGCTTATCATTGCATTCATATACCTTCAGTATGCAGAACCTACTTATGCAATCAGAGCTACATTACTAATTAATGAAGATAAAAAAAGCATTGATAATCAAGAGCCACAACAATCTGTATTAAATAAAATTGATTTACCAAATTCGGCCGAAACAACTGAAAATGAAATAGCGAAGTTAAAATCAATTAATCTGATAAGCCAGGTTATAACTGATTTACAGTTATCAACATCATATAAAATGAAACAGGGATTGTTTTATCATGACCTTTATATTACCCTCCCATTTAAACTTACGTTACTTACCCCTAACCCAAAACCTGATGATAAAACACACCCTTTAAAGATCCAGGTTAAAGATGCAAATTCATATTTACTTGAAAATGCAAGCGGCAAACCAGAGGTGCATAAATTTAAAACTAAGGTAACTTCTGATATAGGCACCTGGAAGTTGGAGCCTACACCAGCTGTACTTAAATTTAAAGATTCAAGTATCAAAGTTACTGTGCTTGATCCTGAAAAATTGGCATCAGACTATCAAAAATCTATTGAAGTTGGCGTTGCAGATAAACTTTCGTCTGCTGTTGATTTAACGCTATCTGATCATATTAAGCAAAGAGGTAAAGATATATTAAACCATTTAATATATGTTTATAACAATGCCGAGGTTCAGGAAAAGAACAAGGAAACTCAAAGCACAATTAATTTTATTGATCAGCGGTTAGCCTCTTTAACAGGAGAATTAACCGGCGTTGAAAAGAACATAGAAACTTTTAAGAGCTCTAATCAACTAACAGATATTGATAATACATCTAAGTATAATTTAAACAATTTACAGGCTAATGATGCAAAGTTGAACGAAATTAATGTTCAACTGAGCATAGTAAACGGCATTGAAAAATACATCAATTCGCCAGAAAACAAAGGGAGGGCTCCGGCTGCCATTGGCATTGCTGACCCTACATTAGTTACTTCAATTGAAAAATTATCGCAATTAGAGTTACAGCGCGAGCAAATGTTGGCAACTACTCCTGAAACCAACCCTGATTTTGACCAGATAAACAGGCAAATTCAAACCACCAAGGCATCAATTAAGGAAAATGTACAAAATATAAAGTCATCGCTTAACAATGCTCTCGACAAACTACAGTCTGTAAATACAAAAGTTGAATCTACCATAACCAATATACCAGGTCAGGAAAGAGAATATTTAAGTATAAAACGTCAACAATCAATTAAAGAAAATTTATATATATATCTTCTGCAAAAACGTGAGGAAGTATCTTTAAACTACGCTACAACTGTTAAAAATTACAGAGTAATTGATAACGCGTTCAGCGGCCCTTTAAAATGGCCGCTTAGAAGTGTTGTTTATGCAGTTGCCTTCATCTTAGGATTACTTTTCCCGATGATTTACATTTATTTTAAAGATAAAGTAAATGCTGTGATCATCAACCCGGAAGAGATTGAAGATGAACTTAAAATTCCAATTTTAAGTGATATTAGTATTAACAGAACCAAAGATCAAATTGTTATTAATGATAAAAGCAAGCTGATTAGTGAACAGTTTAAAACATTGCGGTCAAAATTGCATTACTTACAAGATCCTAATGAGAAATCAAGAGTTATCTTGTTAACTTCAAGCGTAGCAGGAGAGGGTAAAAGCTTTGTTAGCAGCAACCTGGCAATAACGTTAGCTTCTGTAGGTAAAAAAACGGTGATTTTAGAGTTAGATTTAAGAAAAGCGAGGCTTAAAGAAATCTTTAATTTATCAAACACACATCCGGGGATAACTGATTTCCTTACTAAAAAAACGTCAATAGATGAGATTATTCAACCATCGGGAATTATGCCTACACTTGACATTATAAGCAGCGGATCAATTGTTCCTAATCCATCAGAATTATTAGAAAGCGACGAATTGAGTATTTTGATGGATCATTTAAAAGAAGAATATGACAATATTATAATTGATAGCCCACCGGTACACCTTGTTACCGATTCATTGATTTTAGCTCGTTATGCTCACATTACTTTATATGTAGTTAGACAGGGATTTACTAAAAAATCTGAAATGAAATTTATAAAAGGATTATACACAGACCATAAAATGCCCGAAATGCATATCATATTTAATGGCGTAAATAATAAAAGATATGGATATGGTTATGAGTATGACAATGTATATTATGTGTAATAAATAATACAGGCAAATAATAACCAGCTATATATTGAAGTTAATCCTTCTATAATAATATTTAATTCAAAAAAACAATTATAAACCGGATGACCGGGTCAATAAACATAAATAGCATATAAATCATTACCACTATTTATCTTTGTTGACCCGGTTATTTTTTTACCGGCGCTATTCCATCATCCTTCAAATATAATAGGTAATGCTGTTTTACCCTCTCTTAAGCATTACAATAATTCCTAATCACTTATCTATACCAAAACTTACAATTCTTCCTCATTGATAATATCTTGTATCTTACAAAGATTGTACTTACTTTAGCATAAAGTATTTCCATTATAACCATTATTCATTGTTCCAGCTTGTTTAACATTATAAACTTAGATGTATATTTTCTATGTATTTCTATAAAATTAGTTGTACTGACGCTTTATTCAGTTGAATTGATTAATGAATATGCCTTTAACTAAAATACTTTAACTTAATAAATATTTGCTGTAACCTTATAAATAGCTTTTTCGTTAAAAGTGTATGAGAAGTATTGAACCTAATTT